>CAZKGE010000019.1:0-17023 GCA_964552065.1 uncultured Oscillospiraceae bacterium
AGCTTCCTGCGGGTTCCAAGGGCCTCAGGCCCTTGGCGGAGGTTTGGAGGCGGAGCCTCCAACGTACTTCCGTCCTTTCCAAAAACCGGCGCGCCCCGAATGGGGCGCGCCGCAACCATATCCTATCGTCCGCGCATTATCGCGGCGTTCTTCATTCTTCCCGCATAAACGCCAGCAGCCGCTGAGCAATCTGCTCCGCCGAAAGCCCTGCGCGCCCAAGCACGTTTTTGCGCGTGTCGGCGGCGTAGAAGGTGTCCGGCACGCCGAGCAGGAGCTGCCGCGGCCGAATGCGTTTGTCCGCAAAGTACTCCGCGACGGCGCCGCCGAGCCCGCCGAGCGCGCTGTGCTCCTCGCAGGTGGCGATGCAGGGGAATGCAAAGAGCGCGTCGAGCGCGGCCGTGTCGAGCGGCTTGACCGTGTGCATGTTTACAACGTGGCAGGACACGCCGTGCTGCTCAAGCAGCGCGGCCGCGCGAAGCGATTCAAATACCATCGCGCCGGCGGCGACGATCGCGGTGTCCGCGCCATCGCGCTCGACGCGCGCCTTGCCGATCTCGAAGGAGAAGTCACGCTCGTGCACAATGGCCTGGTTTGGGCCGCCGACGAGGCGCAAAAACACCGGCCCGTCCCACTCGGCGGCGGCGAGAAAGGCTTTGACAGCCTCGGCGCAGTCGGCGGGCTCGACGACGGCCATGTGCGGGATGGCGCGCATGTCGGCAATGTCCGACAGCGACGTGAGCGCCGGCCCGAGGTCGGCGGCGGACAGGCCCGCGTCCGCGCCCGCGATCACGAGCGGCATGCGCATGTCCCCGCAGAAGATGCGCACAAAGTCCAGCACGCGCGCGGTCACAAACGGCGAGTACGCCGCGACGAACGGCCGGTATCCCTCGGCGGCGAGGCCCGCGGCGATGCCGATCATCGCCTGCTCGGAGATGCCGACGTCGATATACCGCCCCGCGGGCAGCCGGTCCAGGTCGAACCTGCGGCCCACGTCGGCGGAGAGGAACACCGCGTTTTCATGCGTTTGGCAGATCTCGGCGGCGGGCACGTACGCGACCTTCTTGATGCCGATCTTCGCCCATTTTTGAAAGTTTTCCGGCGTAAATTCGATCACGCGCCCACCCCCAGTTCGCGCCTGGCCTGTTCGTACAGCTCGTCCGTGAGCACGTTCGCGTGCCAGTCGGCGTTGTTCTCGGCAAACGACACGCCGCGGCCCTTGACCGTGCGCGCCAGGATCGCGAACGGCCTCCCCGGCCGGACGGACAGCGCCGCGTCGATCGCCTCCGGGTCGTGGCCGTCGATCTCGCGCGTGTCGAAACCGAATTCAAGAAAGCGCTCGGCAAGGTTTTCCGCGCTTTGGATGTCCTTCGTAAAGCCGTCGAGCTGCAAGCCGTTGCGGTCGACGATCACGGTGAGATTATTGAGCTTTTGATGCCCCGCGATCGACAGCGATTCCCACATGGAGCCCTCGTTGAGCTCGCCGTCGCCGGCGAGCGCGTACACGCGCGAGACGGGATTTCCCCGCATTTTCAGCGCGATCGCCTCGCCGACCGCGAACGGCAACCCCTGCCCGAGGCTGCCGCCGGAGAACTCGATGCCCTTTTCCGCGTTGCGGCGCGGATGCTTGAACAGGATCGTATGTTCGCCGAGCAGCGGCAGCGCGATCTCACCGTCGGTCAGGAAGCCCGCAGCGTGCATCGCCGCGTACTGCGCGATGCCGCCGTGGCCCTTGCTCAGCACGAAGCGGTCGCGATTTTCGCCGAGCGGATTCTCGCGCTCAAAGCGCAGATGCCGCGTGTACAACACCGCGAGCAGCTCGATCAGCGACAGGCAGCCGCCGAGGTGCGCGCCGACGCTGCCCGCACGGTGGCATAGTTCGAGAATGTCGCGCCGCATGACGGCGATGGTTCTGTCCAGCGCCGCGCGTTCCTGTCCGGTCATTTCCCGCCGTCCTCCCGGTGAATTTCCCTGGCCCGGGCCAGGTCCGACACGCCGTCGACCTCCGACCACGCGTAGCCCGCGATGTCCTGATGGTGCAGCTCGAATCCGTCCTCGAATATCATCTGCGCGAGCGCCGTTTCCATCCATTGATCGGACTGCCCCGCGTCGATCATTTTGATCACGCGGTCGCGGTAGCACAGCGCGGAGGCGCGGTCGAGCTTGGTCACGTTCGCGTATTCGCCGTCGGGCGCAGTAAGGTCCTTGCTCATGGCCACGACGAGTCCGTCCGCGCCGAGCTGCACGCAGTAGTCGCCGCCTGACGCGCGGCTGGTGTCGATCAGCGCGGTCGGCTTATCCGTCGGCGCGGCGTATACGTCGGCGATCAGCCGCTGCTCGACGACGACGTCGCCGTCGATGAGCACGACGTTGTCGCGGTCGAGGTATTCGCGCGCAAACCACAGCGTCGCGAGCGAGTTGGTCACGGCGTAGAACGGGTTCTTTACGATCACAACGCCCGGCAGTTCCCTCTCCAATTTGTCCGCGCAAAAGCCCGCGCATACGACGATCTCGGCGGTTTTGTCCGCCGCGCGGATGCCAAAAACCAGCCGCCCGAGCAGCGTCGTGTCCGCGTCGAGCTTAAAAAGCGACTTCGGGTACGCGAGCGTGTGCGGGCGCAGCCGCGTGCCCATGCCGGCGGCGACGATGATGTAGGTCATACCTGCCTCCTTCATTCGTTTGGGATCAGCTTGATGATTTCCGCAAACGGCATGCACAGCTCGTCCGCCTCGAGCGCGCGGTGCGTCGAGAGTATGGTCTCGGCCGCCCTCTGCATGGCCGGAAAGCCGCTGCGCGTGAGCTGGTTTGCGTAGATGACGATGTTCACGCCGCGCGATAAAAACTCGTCCTCCGTCACGGAGTTGAACGACGTGGGCACGACGACGAGCGGCGTCAGCGCGTCGGTTTTGCGGAAACGTTCGACAAACTCGAAGATCTCGGCGGGGTCTTTCTTCCGCGAGTGGATCATGATGCCGTCCGCGCCCGCCGCGGCGTACGCGCGCGTGCGCAAAAGCGCGTCGTCCATGCCCTGCTCGAGAATCAGGCTCTCACAGCGCGCGATGATCATAAAGTCGTCGGTCTTCTTCGCCTTCTTGCCGGCGGCGATCTTGGCCGAGAAGTTCTCGACCGTGTCCTGCGTCTGCACAACGTCCGTGCCGAACAGCGAGTTTTTCTTGAGCCCCGTCTTGTCCTCGATGATGACCGCCGACACGCCCATGCGCTCGAGCGTGCGCACGTTGTACACGAAGTGTTCAACGAGGCCGCCGGTGTCGCCGTCGAGTATGATGGGCTTGGTGGTCACGTCCATGATGTCGTCGATCGTGCGCAGCCGCGACGACATGTCCACAAGCTCGATGTCCGGCTTGCCCTTGCTCGTGGAGTCGCACAGCGACGAGACCCACATGGCGTCGAACTGGTAGGTGCGGCCGTTTTGCAGCACCTTCGCGTTCTCCGCGATCAGCCCCGTGATGCCGCTGTGCGCCTCAATGGCGGTCACGAGCCCCTTGAGTTCGAGCAGCTTCTTTAAGCGCCCGCGACGAAGGTCCGGGATCGAGAGGTTGTTGCGCAGCACGCTCTCAAAGCTCTTGTATTCCTCGGACTGCGAATACGGAAACTCGACGAGCTCGCCGCCATACTGGGCCAGCAGCGAAAGCAGCTCGTCGCGGATCGGCTTTTGAAAGCCCGTGACCCAGTCGTCGCCGTGCACGACGTAGTCCGGACGGTATTTGTCCAGCACGTCGCGGTAGCTCAGCGTCTCCTGCACGACCACTCGGTCGACGCCTTTAATGCTGCCGATCACGCGCATGCGCTCCTCGCACGAAAGCAGCGGGTAGCGCTTGAACGACGCGACCTGGCGATCCGCGAGCACACCGACGGTCAGGCGTCCAAGCGACGCCGCGTTTTCGATCATCTTGATGTGGCCGCCGTGTATGGCGTCCGTGCTCATGCACAGGTAAACCGTTTTTTCATTTGGCATGTTATCGTCCCCCGCTAAGCTTGCGCATAAACGCGAGCTTATTCTCTTTCGGTGTCGTCGTCGGACGGCCGAGGTCGCGTCTAGCCCCGACGGCGCAGCGCGCCTCGATGAACGACAGCGTCTGCCGCCGTCGTGCTTGATCGAGCGCCTCGTCGAGCGCCGCCTCGCCGGAAACGGACGCCGTAAACGCATAGCCGCAGTCTCGCGCGATTGCGGCAAGGCCGACGCTGTCCGCGACCGTGGGCATGCCGCCGACGGACTCGTGCGCGGCGTTGTTCAACACGATATGGATGAGGTTATCCGGCTTGTTAGCGCCGATCACCGCCATGGCTCCGAGGTGCATCAGCGCCGCGCCGTCGCCGTCGAGGCAGAAAACCGACCGCTCCGGCCTTGCCAGCGCGATCCCTAACGCGATGCTCGAGCAGTGGCCCATCGAGCCCACGGTGAGAAAATCGCGTTCGTGCCCCTGGCCGTGCCTTTCGCGCAGCTCGAACAGCTCGCGCGAGGCCTTGCCCGTTGTGGACACGATCGGGTCGTCCTTTGCCGCGATCAGTACGCGCTCGACCGCGCGCTCGCGCGTCAGCGCCGCGCCGTTGCCGGCAGGCGCATACGGCGCGCCCGAGATCGCGCCCTTGCGGATCACGAACGCGACGCTTTTGCCCGCCGTAAGCAGCGGCGAAAACGCGGCCATCGCCGCCGCGGCGTCCTCCCGTGCGGTATCCGCCGCGATCACGCGCGTTTCAACACCCGCGGCCTGCAATAGCTCCACCGTCGCTTTGCCCATGAACGCGTGCTGCGGCTCGTCGTGCACGCCCGGCTCGCCGCGCCAGCCGACGACGAACACGCACGGGATGCCGTACACGTCCGGCGAGAGCAGCGAGGTGACGGGGTTGATGATGTTGCCGACGCCGCTGTTCTGCAGATACACGCACGGAACCTCGCTCGTGGCAAGGTGATAGCCCGCCGCGAGCCCCACGGCGTTGCCCTCGTTGGCCGCGATCACGTGGCGGGAGCCGACGCCGTGCCGCCGCATGATCTCCGCGCACAGCGGGGAGAGCAGGGAGTCCGGCACGCCGCAGAAGAACCCGCACGGCAAAAGGTCCAGAAATTCGCTTGCTAACATAGATTGTCCCACATTGATTCTGTCGTATTTTCCCTAATAATTTATTATAACGGTCCCCCGCGGCGTTTGCAACCGCGCGGGGGAGGGGGGCGAAGGGACGGAGGAGGGAAATTCGGGGGCGCTGCCCCCGAACCCCTGCCAGGGATCGAAGACCCCTGGACCCCGCAGGAAACCTCGAAGAACTGTTTGGGTTTCCAAAGGGATGGGTCCCTTTGGCGGTGGGGCCGAAGCTTCCGCGCCGCCTGTGGCGGATAAAGCGAAGCGCAGGCCCGGTGAGCAAGGGAGCGGCAGGCAGCGGCTGAAAGCCGCAACGCGCCGTGACCATTGCGAACTGTGGGACTGGAGGCAGAGCCTCCAAAAATAATTGCGGGCGGCGCTGTGCGCCGCCCGCAATACCCAGCTTCCCCCGCGCCTTACCCCAGCAGAGGCCCGACCACGCTGATCAGCAGCGCGAACACAACGAGGCAGACGGCGGCAAACTTCCAGTTGTTGCCGACGGACAGCTTCCAGTTGCTGACGCCCGTGTAGCCCGAGAGGATCAGCGACTGCGACGAGAACGGCGACATCAGGATCGTCAGCAGCCAGCCAAACAGGATGGCGAGGCAGAACGTGTAATTGGTCAGCCCGAGCGTGGCGGGCACGAGTGCGGCGACCATCGCGGTGCCGGTCGCCGCCGGGTGGATGCCGACGAGCGACGGAATGACCATCAAAAGCACGATCGCCATGATCATGAGCGGCGGATATTTTGAGAACACGTCCGGCAATAGCCTTGGCAGCAGTTCGCCGACGCCGGAGAGCTCCATCGCCTTGCCGAGGAAGCCCGCCGTCGCGTACAGCGCGACCTGGCTCGGCACCTTCATCAGCGACGCGGTGTAGTAGCTTTCCATGCGCGCGCCGTAGGCCTTCCAGTGTTTCTGGATGGCGGCGGCGAGCAGCGGGAACAGCACGGCCGCGACGGGCACGATGAACATCAGGTCCCAGTCGGTGAACACGTCGAACAGCACGATCGTGATGATCATGCCCGCAAACAGCACGAGCATCGTGACGATCTTCTTCCAGTTGACGGTCGCGCCCTTGGGCGGCGTCAGTCTGGGGTATTGATCGGGGTTGCGGCGGGCGTTCAGCGCGAAGCCACCCAAATTGAGCGCGTTGAACAGGATCGAAAAGCCGATCGCGACGGGCACGATGGTCGTCCACTTTACGTCCGGGTACGCGCTGTACACGATCACGGACGCCCAGGCCGGCGACCAGAAACCGGACGAGCAGTACGAGCGCTCCAGCGTGACGAGGAACGGGTTCTTCGCCTTGTACAGGTCGCCGAACGGGTGCAGCAGGTCGTACACGATGATGATCGCGCCGATGCTGACGAGCACGCCGAGCAGGTGGCTGCTGATCGTAAGCAGGACAAGGAAGCCGAAAAGATTCTGCATCTTGGCCTGCGCAAGCGTCTTGAGCTCGCCCTGGTAATCTTCGTAGAAGAACGGCGCGGACAGCATGGGCGCCATGGTCAGAAGCGTGAGCAGGTTGCCGTTCTTGAGCAGCGCGAACAGCCAGTCCTTCGCCGAGGCGCGGCAAAAGACCATCAGCACGGCGCCGACGACGAACATGCCGATGATGACGCGCCGCGTCATCTTGTCGATGCGGAGCATGGAGAAGGCCATCACGACGACCATGATCAGGCAGGATGCGATCTGCAGCGGCAGGGCGGCGTAGAAATAGTTGACGAGCCGAAGCGCGGCAAACGTGAGCAGGCAGATGCGCAGCAGCGTGTTGATTGCATTGCCCGGCCTGCGCCCGGAAGCGGTCTGTTCCAAGACGGTGTCCCCCTTATTGATCCCAATGCATGCGGCGCGCCCGCGCGCGCCACTAAACTTCAGTATATCGTATAAAACCTCGAAAAACAAGCCGATGGGGGAAACTTGCCTGGGCTTGCTTGGCCGCCGGCGGGGGCCCGCTTTCCCCACGGTTCGCACTTGGCCGCGGCGCGTTGCGGCGGTTGCCGCCGCCTTGCGCTCCCTTGCTCACTGGGCCTGCGCCCCGCTTCATCCGCCTGCGGCGGATGAATAGAGAGGAATGCGAAGCTATTGGGGATTCCAAAGGGGCGTGCCCCTTTGGCAGGGTACGGGGCAGCGCCCCGCGTCGTACCAACGTCCTCGCCCTGTCCCGCTCTACTTCTCCCTCAGCATCCGAAACAGCGGCCCGAACACGGCGGGGTGGCCGCTGGTCAAAAACGTCACCTTTCCGCTGCCGCTGTTGTTTGCGAGGCCGTTCTCCTTCAGCACGCGGCCTAGCTGTCTTGCGGTCGCCTCCGCACCGTCGTAGAGGCGGCAGGCGCCGCGAAAATGATGGCGCGCGTAGGTTTCGATGGCCTCGCGGATGAACGGATAGTGCGTGCAGCCGAGCACGACGCCGGACACGGTCATGCCGTGGTAGGGGCGAAGGTACCGGTCGAGCAGGTCGTCGAACGCGTCGGCGGCGAATATGCCGCGCTCGATGCGGTCGGCGAGGCCCGGGCAGGCGACGCTGACGACGCGCGCGGGATCCGGCATGCGGGAAACGAGCGCCCGGTAGCGCGTCATCCTCGTTGTGGCGAGCGTGGCGAGCATGAGCACGCACCCCTCGTCCGTAGAGGCGCAGGCGGGCTTGATGGCCGGCTCGATGCTGACGACGGGGATGGCGAGCTTCTCGCGGATGTCCTTGATGCAGGTGCCGGTCGCGGTGTTGCACGCTAAAAGCAGCGCCTTTACGCCGCGCGAGACGAGCGTGTCCGCGCAAGCAAACGTCAGCCGCGTAATCTCCTCCTCCGGCTTGTCGCCGTAGGGCGCGTTCGCGTTGTCGCCGAAATAGACGAAGTCCTCCGTGGGCAGTAGCCGAACGGCGGCGTTGAGCACGCTGATCCCGCCGAGCCCGGAGTCGAATACGCCGACCGGCCGTATATCCATAGAAATGCGCCCCCTCAAAACGGTATTATACGCCCTGGGCGGGAATTACGCAAACGCGGCGGACAATGTTCGACGCGATTTGAAAATTGATCGGTTCTTGCGCGGGGGCGAGATTGCATGTATAGTTATGGATAGAAAAGGAGTGACGCGTATGAAGCTGTTGTTCGCCATCATTCAAAACGACGACAATAAACCGTTGACGCGCGCGCTGGTGGAAAAGCAGATCAGCGTGACCCGCATCGCCAGCACGGGCGGCTTTCTGCGCGGCGGCAACACGACGCTGATGATCGGCGTGGAGGACGACCGGTACGAGGACGCGCTCGCCGTCATCAAGGAGAAGTCGAGCCGCAGGCACACGGTCGTGGTTCCGGTGACAGGACTGCCATACAGCGTCAACGGCACCGCCATGCCGCTCAAGATCGTCATCGGCGGCGCGACGGTGTTCACAATTGACGTTGCGGAGTATCATAAGTTCTAAAAAAAGGGTTCAAATGAAAGAGCTGGGGGCGGGACACCCGCTGTTTTCGCGCCGTGCGCTTGCGGCGCTGTATCTGCCGCTCGTGGTCGAGCAGCTGCTCGTCACGACCGTGGGCATGGCGGATACGGTCATGGTCGCGACGGTCGGCGAGAAGGCGGTATCGTCGATCGCGCTTGTCGACTCGATCAACAACCTCGTCATCATGCTGCTCTCCGCGCTGACCACCGGCGGCGCAATCGTCGTCTCCCAGTACATCGGCCGGCAGGACCCGGAGAACGGCCGGCTGGCGGCGCGGCAGCTCGTCTACGCCAGCACGGCGCTGATGATCGTGCTCGCGGCGGCCGTGGTCGGCTTCCGGCACGGCATATTGCGGCTGATCTACGGCAATCTCGACGAGACGGTCATGCGCGGCGCGATGACCTATTTTCTGCTGACGGCGCTCTCGTTCCCGTTTCTTGCAGTCTATAATTCCTGCGCGGCGCTGTTCCGGTCGATGGGCAACAGCAAGGTCTCGATGATGGCGTCGCTGCTGATGAACGTGATCAACATCGTCGGCAACGCGATCTTAATCTACATCTTCGACTGGGAGGTCGCCGGCGCGGCGACGGCGACGCTATGCTCGCGCGCGATCGCGGCGCTTTTGATGTTGCGTCTAATTCGCAGCCGCGCAAACGTCATCTATCTCGAGAACCTGCGCTTCGTCAACCTGAACTTCACCATGGTTCGGCGCATCCTGTCCGTAGGCGTCCCGAGCGGCATCGAGAACAGCATATTTCAGATCGGCAAGCTGTTCGTTTCGGGGCTGCTTGCCACGCTCGGCACGGCGGCGATTGCGGCCAACGCGATTCTCAACAGCATCTGGGGCGTATTGATCGTGCCGGCCTCGGCGGCCAACCTTGCGATGATCTCCGTCGTCGGCCAATGCATCGGCGCGCGGCAGTGCGACCAAGCCAAGCGCTTTACGCAGCAGTTCATCGGGTTTTCAATGCTCGCGCTGGCCGTGGCGGGGCTGCCGACGCTCCTGTTCTCGCGTCAACTGATCGGGCTGTTCAACCTCAGCAAAACGGCGGTCGACATCGCCGTGCCGCTATACGCGCTCATGATCGGCGCGAGCACCCTGCTCTGGCCGCTCTCGTTCGGCCTGCCGCACGCGCTGCGCGCCACGGGCGACGTGCGCTACCCGATGATCGTGTCGATGCTCTCGATGTGGATCTTCCGCGTGGGGCTTTGCTATGTGTTCCTGCTGGTGTTCCATATGGGTCTCCCGGGCATCTGGTACGCGATGTTCACCGACTGGATCGTGCGGATATTCTGCTTCGTGCCGCGCTTTGCCAGCGGCAAGTGGCGCACGAAATGTTTGATCGATTGAGGGGCGGCCCGCCCGCCTGAACGCGTCCAAAGAAACGCGTTTTATGCCCGGCTTCGGCCGGGCGCTTTGCTTTTTGCACACAAGACGCGGCCTTGCGCCGGGGCCGCATAAGCGTTTTAACGGCCGGTTTTCGTCGCGGACATGCGGCAAACCCGCTTTTTGCGGCGCTATTGCGCGCGCATAGGCCGTTTGATATAATCGGGATGTTCCAACCGTATGGCGTTGGAGCGGGGGAAGGGAGAAAGGGGAGCGGCATGCAAAGAAAAGGCTTGCTGAAGTTCGTCGGAATCTTATTCATCATCTGGAGCGCGACCAACCTCCTAGGCGTGCTCGGCATCACAAGCTGCGCGGGGATCGCCGGCGGCGCGCTGTTCGGCTCCGTCGCCGCGGGGCTTGCGCTCGGCGCCATATTTCAGATCAGTTCCATCGTGTGCTACGGCTTTATGCTGGTGGCCGGCGTCGCGGGCCTGCGCGCGCGCAACAAGGGCTTATGCGAACTATGCGCCTTCATCATCCTGATCTCGGCCGTCATCACGTTTGTTTCCGGCATGCGGGAAGTGGGCTGGACGATTCATAACGCCATTTCCACGCTGATCTCCGTCGCGCTGCCGGTGTTGTACTACATCGGCGTCAAGCGCGCGTTCTAGGCGGCAAGGCGCGGCAATGGAGGAATCGCTCACGGAATACGCCGAGCGGATCGCGTCGCGGCTCCATCGCCGCCCCGAGGTCAGCTTCGCCGAGCATGAGACGACGCGTGTAATCCGCGAGGAGCTCGCCGGTCTCGGCATCCCGACCGTCGAGCTCGGCCTCGATACGGGCGTCGTCGCGCGCCTGACCGCGCGCGGGGACGGGCCCGTTGTCGGGTTGCGCGCGGACATCGACGCGCTGCCGCTGACCGAGGCCGCCAATCGTCCGGACCGGTCGGAGAACGCGGGCGTGATGCACGCCTGCGGCCACGATGTGCACGCCGCCGCGCTGCTTGGCGCGGCGCGATCGCTGTCCGCCTACCGCGAACGGCTGCGCGGGGACGTCGTGTTCGTGTTTCAGCCGGCGGAGGAGGTGCTGCTCGGCGCGAATACGCTGATTGCGCACGGGCTGTTCGAGAAGGCGCCGATGGACCTGCTGTTCGGGTTGCACAACGCGCCGTGGCTTGACGCCGGCACCGTCGGCGTGCACACGGGCGCGCTGATGTCGGCCAAGGACGACTTTACGATCACGGTGCGCGGGCGCGGCGGCCACGGCGGCATGCCGGAGCAGTGCGCCGACCCGATTGTGGCGGCCTGCGGCGTCGTGACCGCGCTGCAGACGGTCGTCTCGCGCAACGTCTCCGCGTTCGACGCCGCGGTGGTGTCGGTCTGTTCGATCCACGGCGGAACCGCCGACAACCTGATCGTCGACGAGGTGACGATGACCGGCAGCGTACGCACGATGTCGGAGAGCGTGCAAAAGACCGTGCTTATGCGCCTTTTTGCGATCGTGCGCGACGTATCGTCCGCCTACGGCTGCTCCGGCAGCTTTTCCGCCGTGCACAAGGCGCCCGCGCTGGTCAACGGCGAGGAGATGGCGGATCTTGCGCGCCTTGCCGCGCGGGAAGCGGTCGGCGAAAAAAATGTTTCGGACGTTTCCCCATGCATGGCGTCGGAGGACTTTGCCATATACGGCGCGCGCGTGCCGTCGTTCTTCTATTTTCTCGGGTGCGGCGCGCCGGGCGCCGAAAACGCGCCGTGGCACAGCGCAAGATTCGCCGCCGTGCCGGGCACGGCAGCTCTTGGGGCGGAACTATTGAAAAACAGCGTGCTTGCCGCGCAGGGTCTTCTGTAACGGCGGCCGCTTTTTTCGTAACGGGATTGCAATTCAGGAAAGAAGGGGTAATTTTGATTCGGATCGACGATACGCACTGCGTGGAAACGCTCTCGCGGCACAGCGAGCCCGCCGCTTTTTGCAAGAGTGGCGACACGGTCGTGTTCTCCACGCGCGACTGCTATGACAACGGCGTGACGAGCGCGCTGCGGCCGCTCGGCGACCGCGAGGACCTGCGCATGAATCCCGCGACCGGCCCGCTCTATGTCGAGGGCGCGAAACCCGGAAACGTGCTGAAGATCGAGATCCTCGACATCAAGCTCCGCGACTGGGGCGTGATGCGCTCGTCCATCGCGTCGGGCGCGTTCCACGAGCTGTTCGACCGCAGGGAGGCGCGCATATTCGACCTTTCGCGCGGCACGATCGAGTTCGACGAAAAGCTCTCGGAGCCGATCGACACGATGATCGGCGTGATCGGCACAGCGGCGGAGGGCGACGGCGTCCCGACCGTGACGCCCGGTCCGCACGGCGGGAACATGGACTGCCGATTGATCGTGACCGGCGCCACGGTGTATCTGCCGGTCAACGCGGACGGCGCGCTGCTCGCCATGGGCGACCTGCACGCGCGCATGGGCGACGGCGAGGTGTTTATCTGCGGACTCGAGACGGCGGGCGACGTGACCGTGCGCGTGAGCGTCGTGCAGGACAGCATCCTGCCGCTGCCGGCGGTCGTAAGCCGCGGGAAGCTCCTGACCGTTCAGGCCGAAAAGACGCTCGACGAAGCCGCCGTCACGGCCGCGCAGAAGATGCACGCGTTCCTTGCCGCAGCGCTTGATAAGAGCAACCTCGACACGGGCATGCTCATGTCGCTGTTTGCGGACCTCGTCATCTGCCAGATCGTCAACCCGCTGGTCGGCGTGCGCGCGGAGTTCCCGCTGGACATTCTGCAAAAATACGGATACCGCCTGCCTTAAGCGGCGGAAAGGGTGAGTATGAAAGCGATCGTTTACGAATCGTACACCGGACACACCGCGGCGTATGCCAAGCTGCTCGCGGAGCGCACGCGGCTGCCGGTCTACAGCCGAAAAGACGCCAAAAACGCACTGCGGCCCGGCGATCCCATCGTCTACATGGGCTGGCTGAACGCCGGCAGCGTGATGGGCTTTTCCCAGGCGCGCAAGCGCTACGACGTGCGCGCGCTGTGCGCTGTCGGCATGACGGAGCGGCTTGGGGAGGTGCAGGTGGGCGGCATCCGCAAAAAGTACGCGCTTGACGAGCTGCCGGTGTTCTATCTGGCCGGCGGTTTCGAGATGGACAAGCTGCACGGCGTGTATAAGCTTATGATGCGCATGATGGAGCGCATCGTGGCCGGGCAGCTGGCAAAAAAGCAGGACAAGGACGACGCCGACCGCGAGATGCTCGATCTGATCCGAAACGGCGGCAGCCTTGTCGGCGCAAAAAGGCTCGGCCCCGTCGCGGACTGGTGGAGAAGGACGGAAAAGCGCTATAGCGCGCGCGGCGCGGTATGCGGCACGGCGCGCGGTTTTTCGGCGCGGTTTTATGCCCGCTGCCGATGCAGTCGATATACTTGCGAAGTCCCGCGCATCTTTTGCTTCTTTTCTTTAAGAAAGAAGCGGGGGTTTGGGGGCGGAACCCCCAACGTCCCTGTAACAGTTCGTTGAGAAAAGAAGCGGGGATTTAGGAGGGCCGCGCAGCCGAGCGCCCCCCAACATCCCTTTAACAACGGAACGGAGGGGGAGCCATGCTCGAGATACCGGAGAGCGCCACATTGGCGCGGCAGCTCAACGAAACGGTGCGCGGCAGGACGATCACGGGCGTTATTGCCAATGTCGCGCCGCACAAGTTCGCATGGTACTGCGGCGATCCGGCCGCGTACGGCGCGCTTCTGACCGGCCGCGCGATCACGGGCAGCCGCGGCATCGGCGCGATGCTCGAGATCGAGGCGGAGGACGGCCGCATCGTGCTGGGCGACGGCGCGAACCTGCGCTACTACGCTTCGCGCGGGCAGGCGCCGGAGAAACATCAGCTCCTCGTCGAGCTCGACGACGGCGGCGTTCTGGTTTGCACGGTGCAGATGTACGGCGCGGTGCTGGCCTTTCCAACCGGCGCGTACCAGGACAAGTACTACGTCGGCGCAAAAAGCAAGCCGCAGCCGATTAACGACGCGTTCGACCGCGCGTACTTTGACGCGCTGTACACGGTCGGCGCGGAGAAGCTCCCGGCCAAGGCGTTCCTCGCCACGGAGCAGCGCATACCGGGCCTCGGCAACGGCACGCTGCAGGACATTCTGTTTACCGCGGGCGTGCACCCGAAGCGCAAGCTGAACACGCTCCCGCCGGACGGCATGGACAAGCTTTACGGCGCGGTTTGCGGCGTGCTTTCCGATATGACGCGGCTCGGCGGCCGGGACACGGAGAAGGACCTGTTCGGCAATCCCGGCGGGTATATCACCATTCTCAGCCGCAACACGGTCGGCAAGCCCTGCCCCGTCTGCGGCGAGACGATCCAAAAGACCCCTTACATGGGCGGCGCGGTGTATTGGTGTCCGCACTGTCAGCCGGAAGCGTAACGGGAGTTTTCGCAGTCCCCGCCGCCAAACACATTCGTACTGGAGACACCGGCCTTGATGGGGCAGCGTGACCGGCTTATATGTGTAACAAGCGCCCCCGCCATAAGCGGGGGCGCTCTTTTTGCCACATCTTCTGCGTCAGCGGCCGTCGGCCCCGCACGCCGCGCCGGGCTTTGTACCCGGGGTTTCCGGCGGCGCGTCCCGCGGTCTCCGAACCCGCTCAGATTGCGCCGTCGTCCGGCTCTTTCGTTTGCTTCTTGGCAAGATACATCCGCCGGTCGGCCGCCGCGATGAGCGCGGCAGCGGTGAGCGGCCGGTCCGCCATGCATGCGACGCCGACGGAGGCCGAGAGCGTCTGCCGGCTGTCGCCCGGGATCGGCAGCGCGCAGATCTGGCTGCACAGTTCGTCGGCCGTACGGAGCGCGGCATCCAGCTTCGTCCGGTGCAGGCACAGCAAAAACTCGTCGCCGCCGTAGCGCGAGACCCATCCGTCGTCGGGGCCGATCCGCCGAGACAGCGTTTCCGCGACGCTGCACAGTACGCGGTCGCCGCACGCGTGCCCGAAACCGTCGTTGATCGCCTTGAGATTGTCCACGTCGAGGAACGCGACGGACAGCGGCTCCTTGGCCGTGACGGCCTGCACGATGTCGGCAGGCAGCCGCTCCTCGGCAAAGCGCCGATTGTAAACGCCGGTCAGCGCATCGCGGTATACCTGTTCGTTAATCGCGCGGATGTAATCGCTCATCAGCATTCCGCAGGCGTGCGCTTCGTCGCTGATCATCATGGCCCGCGTCGCGTTTGTCAAAAGCTCCATCACGAGCGGCCGCTCCGCGTTCGGCACCGGCATGGCGAGCGCCATCATGATCGCGCTGTCCGACCGTTCGAGCTTGATGCAGCACTTGCCCTCGCGGTGCGCGCGCACGGAGATGCAGTTGTCGCAGATCGCGTCGCGGTTCCAATACCGGTAGCAGATCGCCTCTGTGCAGACGGGCAGATCGCCGCGGATGTCCATGACGCGCTTTGCGACCGGGTCCACGACGCGCACGACGTCGTACATCTTGGAAAAAAAGTCCATATGGGTCCGGATTTCATCCAGCGTGATCCGTTGCATGCCACACTCCAGATTTGCGCGAAGCGTTACGCTTGACCGCGCAATATATATTGTCGAATTGTAACATATTCCGCCCGGTTTAGGAAGCCCGGACGGATATTTTGCCGGCCGCGAACCGGCAGCGCGCGCTTTATAAAGCGGCGGGCGGTCCGGCGCAGCCGCGGCGCAGCGGCGGACGGATGCATAATAACGCATAAAGACTTCGGGCGGAAGATGAGCACTGACGTATAATTTTAGAATAAAAACCAGCTAACCCCCGTATTTTTGCGGGATTTATGCATATTCATTCAAATATTTAGAATAAATTTTCATAAACACTATTGACTTATTATAACGAGAAGATTAATATATATACAATATTTTCACGGGAGGCGGTAGCATGTCCGACATCAAAAAAATCGTCCTCGCCTATTCGGGCGGACTGGATACGTCTGTGATCATCCCCTGGCTTTTAGAGAACTACCCCGGCTGCGAGGTCATCGCCATGGCGGCGGACGTGGGGCAGGGCTGCGGCGAGCTGGGCGGGCTCGAGGAGAAGGCCAAAAAGACCGGCGCCTCCAAGCTGTACGTCGAGGATCTGACCGACGTCTTCGTCGACGAGTACATCGTGCCCACGATGAAGGCCGGCGCGATCTATGAGGAATACCTGCTCGGCACGTCGTTTGCGCGGCCGATCATCGCAAAACGGCTCGCCGAGATCGCCATAGCCGAAGGCGCGGACGCCGTCGCGCACGGCTGCACGGGCAAGGGCAACGACCAGGTCCGCTTTGAGCTGACGGTCAAGCACTTTGCGCCGCAGTTAAAGGTCATCGCGCCGTGGCGCGAATGGAGCATCCGCTCGCGCGAGGAGGAGATCGACTACGCGGAGGCGCACGACATTCCGCTGCAGATCAGCCGCGAGACGAACTACTCCAAGGACAAGAACCTCTGGCACCTCTCGCACGAGGGACTGGACCTCGAGGACCCGGGCAACGAGCCGCAGTACGAGAAGGACGGCTTCCTCGAGATGTGCGTTTCGCCGCTTCAGGCGCCCGACGAACCGGCCTACATCGCGCTTGAGTTTGAGCAGGGCGTGCCGGTGGCGCTCGACGGCAAGAGGATGACGGCAAAAGAGATCATCCTCGCGCTCAACGAGATCGGCGGCAAGAACGGCGTGGGCCTTCTGGATATCGTCGAAAACAGGCTCGTCGGCATCAAGTGCCGCGGCGTCTACGAAACCCCCGGCGGCACGATCCTGTACCGCGCGCACGAGGCGCTCGAGACGGTTACGCTCGACAAGCAGACGATGCACAAAAAGCAGGAGCTTGCGATCACCTACGCGGAGCTTGTGTACAACGGCCAGTGGTTCACGCCGCTGCGCGAGGCGCTCGCTGCTTTCGTCGACAAGACGCAGGAGAACGTCACCGGCATTGTCAAACTCAAGCTCTACAAGGGCAACATCATCAAGGCCGGCATTACGAGCCCGTACAGCCTGTATTCGGAGAGCATCGCCACGTTCGGCGCGAGCGATTACAACCAGAAGGACGCGGAGGGCTTCATCAACCTCTACGGCCTGCCGATCAAGGTTCGGGCGATGCTGGACGAGAAGAATAAAAAGAAGTAAACGGGGAGCGCGCGCATGGAGAAGCTCTGGGCGG
>CAZKGE010000020.1:0-16963 GCA_964552065.1 uncultured Oscillospiraceae bacterium
GAAACCCATTCTGCCGGCAACGCAAACCGGATAACAGCTCGTCGGGTTTCCAAAGGGCCCTCGGCCCTTTGGTTGGGTGCAGGGGCAAGGCCCCTGCAAGAGAGACACCAAGCGCACCCCCCCTGCAAGAATAACAAAGCGCAGGCCCTACCGACCTGCGCTCCGCAAACGGTTCTCCGGTCCTTACGTCGCCGGGATCAGCCGGATCAAAAAGTTTTCCTTGTAGAAGAACTCGCCGAAGACCGATTCCTGCAAGAACACATACAGCTTGGGCAGCACGGTGAGCGCGATGGGCACGAGCATGAACAGCACGAACACGAGCAGCACGCCGTGGATGAGCCCGAGCCCGGCGCCGATGACGCCGTCGCCGCGGTGCAGGATCGGGAAGCCGCCGCGCGCGTAATCCACGCCGCGCAAAATGAAGCCGAGCAGAAGCCGCACGACGAGGAAGATCAGCAGGAGCGCGAGGATATTGACGACCACGCAGACGATGGTCTGGTTGAAGTAGTCGCCGAGCGTCGTCACGCCGTCCTTGGAGAACGCCTCGGTCGCGATGTTGCGCGCGACGCACTTGCCCATCGGCAGCGGCATGTCGGCGTTATTGATGATCACATTCAGCTGCTCGACGGAGACCGACGAGATCGGCGTGCGCGTGAGCTCCACGTCGGTCGCCGCGACGTACTCCGCGCCCTCGGTGTAATAGAGCATCATCGTATACAGGTCCTGCTGGGACTGGATGCCGGCCGAGAGGATCGGTACGCAGATCAGCCCGACGACCCAGGCAAGCACCGTCGCGCCGATGCCAAGCGTGGTGTTGACCACCCCGCGGTAATAGCCGCCGAGCACGCAGATGGCCAGTATCAAAAGGATCATAATATCGACGAAGTTCATGCGCTTGTCCCCTCTCCTTTCCCGGAAACTGCCAACCAGCGGCGCGCGGTCATTTGATCGTCGCTAGGTAATATATGCCGTTCGACGCGAGCATTATCACCTTTTCGGTCAGCTTGACCGCCGCTTCCGCGGGTTTTTCGAGCGTCGCGGTCAGGGAAAGTTTTCCCTTGAGCGTGTACGTGTATACATTCTGCTGTGACACGACCACGAGCTTGCCGTTCATCATGTACGCCGCCACGCCCTCGGTCGGCAGCTGCAAGAACGTCTCCGCCGGATTGGGGTCCGCGCCCTCGGACAGCGTGAGCATCTTGACCGAGTGCATGTCCCCGCCGCGCGGCGTCATCAGGAACGTCGGCGTGCCGGAGTACGTATAGTCGATCACGCGGTAGCCGTAAACGGTCGTGCGGTAGATCTCCTTGTTGCCGCTGTGCGTATAGCGGATGATCTGGTTCGTGCCGACGACGAACATGCTGTCGGGCGTGATGTAGATGCCGTCGATGAGCTGGTTCTGAATCTGCATCACGCCGCTGTTGGCCTTCTTGACGACGTCGTAGGTCGTGATCGTCGTGGTCGGCGTGCCCGCGGTGATGCTGAGCGTCTGGATCCAGAGCATTTCGCCGAGCACCTTGTAGAAGCCGAAATCGACGATGTACTGGTCCGCGTCGAACTGCAATTGGTCGATCTGCTCGCCGTCGGCGGTCAGCACGAGGACGGTCTGGTTCCCCGCCTCGTCCTGCTGGAGCACGGCCACGTGCGCTTCGCCGCACTCGAGCGCGAGCACCTTGCCCGCAAACTGCAGCGGCTTCTTCTTGCCGATCACCTGCATGGACACGTCGTTGTACACGGCGGTGAGCGCCGCGCTGCCGGCCATGCGGATGTCCGAGGCGCCCGTGCCGTAGGTGTAGTTCTTCTTCTGGTCGGTCAGATGATAGAAATGGATCTTCCCGTCCGTCTGGTAGAGGATGCCGTCGCCGGTGTTCTGATAGACGTCGGCCGTCGCGATGGGCGTTTCGGACATCGACACGGTCTTTGCGCGCTGGTTGAATATCATCGAGTAGACGCCGACCGCGCCCGCGAACAGAAACAACACCACGATCGAGAACGCGAGCGTCCTCGACGAGCTGCGCTTTTTCTTTTTTCGGCTTTTTGCAGGCGCGCCCGGCGCGCTTTTTCGCGCGCGCGCCACTTCGGGCTCGTACATATTCCTTCAATTCCTTGTCACATGCAGTCTAGCAACGATTGCGCGCCGTGTAAAGAAAACGATTTGCAATCATTTTGTGGCGCGCGCCCGCCGTTACAGCGTCGGGCCCGGCCGCGGCACCATCACGCTGATGGCCGCGGGCACGATCTCGAACGTCACCGGCGTGACGGACACGGCCTCGCCGTCGGTCTCGACGCGCGAGACGGGCTCGCAGGCGGCGGTCAGTTTTTTTGTGCGGAAATACGTGATATACGGCAATCCCAGGTGTTTGCCCTTCATAAACTTCGGCAAAAGCCGCAAAAGCGTCAGCTTGTTCACGTCGTGCGCGACGCACACGTCGAGCGCGCCGTCAAACGGGTCGGCAGTGGGGGCTACGCACATGCCGCCGCCGAAATGCGTGCCGTTGGCCACCGCGAGCAGCAGCACGTTCTTTTCAAACGCGCCTTCGTCGGTCTCGATGCGCGTTTTGCGGAGCTTTAAGCCCTTGATGGCGGCCAGCAGCGCGCGCAGGTACGCAAGCGAGCCGTTCTTATACTTCTTCTTATAAATCTCCGTGTAGTCCAGCACGTCGACGTCGAACCCGAAGCCCGCGACGTTAAAGAAAAGCTCGCCGTTGGCCGTGCCCGCGTCCATGCGCCTCTTGATGCCGGAAAGCGCCACGTCGAGCGCAGAAAGCGGATCGCGCGGGATGCCGAGCGGCCGCGCCAGGTCGTTGCCCGTGCCGGACGGGATGATGCCGAGCGGCACGTCGGTGCCGATCAGCACGCCCGCGACCTCGCGCACCGTGCCGTCGCCGCCGACCGCGATGATCAGCTCGTGCCCGTCAATCAGCGCCTGTTTGGCCAGCTCGACGGCGTGTCCCGCGTACAGGCTCTCGGCCTGCGAATATGAGATGCCCAGCTCCCGAATACGCGCGTCCAGCAGCGAAAACGTCCTTGCGCCCCCGCCGTTGCCCGCGATGGGGTTCCAAATGACATGTATGCGCGACACCTTGTTCCATCCCCCGTATTCAGCGATTCTGAAAAATGAGTATATCATACTCATCGCGCATTTGCAAAACGAAACGGATTTGATTGCTTGCCATCGAAAAAGCGCGGGGGGCGCGGCCAGGGTTTTGCGCGTCCCCCGCGCCGTCACCGCGCCCGTTCGGGGCGCCGCCTGCACCCGCGCGGTCCTGTCCGCGCCCCCGCGCCCGCTAAAAAAACGCGCCGCGGCCCCGGTCTAGGCCCCGGGATACTGCTGCTGCAGATAGAGAAAGCTCAGCGAGCCTACGATCCCGAGTATGCCGTTGCGCAAAGCGCGGCTTCCCGCGTCGCCGCCGGCGTAGAGTTTGCCGCGCTCCTCAGCCGAAAGCGAGGAAAGGTACGCCTCGACGTCCTCGGCCGAGGAAAGGCCGCCCGCGGTCTCGGTCAGCCGCGAATACGGACTGCCCGCGCTGGCCGACTTATACGCCGTAAACAGCGTCAGCGCCGCGTTGTACGCCTGCATGTACGCTTCGTGCTCGCGCTCGCTGTTGGTCAGGTCTGCGCTGAACGCGCGCTCCTTCTCCGTGCCCAGCGATTCGGAAAGGTATTTGGCGAGCTGCGCCGCGTAGTCCGTCTCGTAGCCCTGTATGTCGTCGGCTTCGGCCTCGCTCTGCCTGCCCTTAGCGTCGGTCACATAGGTCGAGCCGCCCATGCCGCGCGAGATCGCGTCCGCGTCGAGCTCGGCGCGGTATTGCTCCGTCAGCTCTTTGCGCTCCGCGATCGCCTGCTCGTACGCCGGGCGCAGCCACGACACGATCTGCCCGCGCAGCGTTTCCTCGGACTGCGCCTCGTAGACGACCTTCTGCGGCTGTGCGGCGCTGTACAGGCTGTTTGCGTAGCTGTACACGAAATCCTCGTCGTACACTGTGGGAGCGGGCGCGCTTTTTTTCGACGAACCGTTCTTTTGGCCCGAGCCCATTTTTTTCTTGGCGCCTGTCCCGGTCAGCGCCTTGAGCCAGCCGGTGTCCCCGACGACGGGGATCACCGACGTGCCCGCGATTCTTGCCGTCATATCCTGCCTCCGTTCATTCGCTCTGCTGCCCCAGGTACTGCTCGATCTCGAACAGCTTCTGGAACAGGATGTCCAGGTTCTGGTTGAGGTTCACCTCGTTCTGCGCCACGAGCGTGTCGTACTCGTCGCGGCCCGCGTCCTTTGCGGCCATGCGCGCAAGGTAGATCGGGAACAGCGGCATCAGCCCGCTCGATCGATACGCCATATCGTTCCCTCCCTATAGCACGCGCCGCTGCGCGTCGAGCAGCAGCTCCACGCCGCCCTCGACCGTAAAGCGCGAGCCGCCCTCGTTGCCGAGCCGCAGCCGGAACGCGCGCCCCTCGCCGGAGAGCGGCACCTCGAGTATGTCCGCCGTGCGCTCCGGCATCAGCTTTTCGGAAAACACCGTGCCCGCGGAGGTTTCGGCCGACACCGCGAGGATCTTGCCCGCGCCGCGCAGGTACAGTTCGCGCAGCCTTTTCACCGAGGTCTTGTCGCCAAGGTCGGTCTCCGGCGTGTACCAGTGCGCGTCGATCGGCTCCCCCGCGTAGCTCTCCCCCTCGCCGAAGCGGCAGACGAAGCCGTTGCCGTCGAGCAGGTACAGCCTGCCGCCCACGGCGGCAAAGTCGACGGCCGCAAAGCCGCGGCGGACCATGTAGACGCCGCGCGAAAGGTCATAGACCAGCACGGCGTTATTCCCGTTCGAGCCGCCCTCGCGCACACTAAAGTACAGTTTGTCCGCAGACGCGGCGGACACGCAGCGCGTCACGTCCGCGTTCTTTAAGAACGCGCGCGCTTTGTCCGCGTCGGACATCCGCTTCACGCTCTGCCCGTCGAACAGATACAGCCCCGCGCGCGTCAGAAAATACAGCACGTCGCCGTAGCGCACGCAGGCCGTGTGCACGCAGGAGTCCATCGCCGCGTTGACCGGCGTGATGCGAAAGTTGCCGGGCCGGTCGCCGAGCAGGCGGTAGAGCGAGTCGCGCTTGAAGACCACGAGCTGGTTCGACAGCGCGAACAGGCCCGTGATCGGGTCCGAGTCCGCGCCGACCTCGACGAAGCCGCCGCCGACGTTTTCGCTCTCCGGCGCGCTCGACCAGTCCTCGACGGTGCGGCCGTCGCCCGGCGCGCAGCTCCAGTACAACCGGCTCGGATGAAGGGCGTCGCCTGCGGCGAACAGCCGGTTGAAGTACAGCTCGAGCAGCGTCACCGGCGCGTCGGAGAGCAGCGCCGCCGAGCCGAACGCTTCGGCCGTTTCGCTCTCCCCGTCCCATTTATGCGATTGCGACAGGCCGTTTGAAAGCACGAGGTACTCCGCGCTCCCGATCTTGAGCTTCTGCGCGTCGAACAGCGCGGGCAGCGCGTGCGCCTCGGCAAACGCGGCCAGCGTCCGCCACTCCCCCGCGCCGTTTTCCAGCACGTACAGCCCGTTTTCGGCCGCGACGAGAAAGCCCGGCGCCGCGCTGTCGCCGAACGCGAACAGCCGCCTGGCCTGTTCCGGCGCGGGGAACGGCGCCCCGCTGTGATGCGCGTACCCCCTTGCCACGGCGAGCGCGCCGCCCTCCGTGTCCATGTTGCATGCGTCGGGGCTCTCGCCGGAAGGCAGGCCGTTTTCCGACGCGCCCTGATTGAGCCCGTAGAACGCTTCGATGCGGTATCTCATCAGCGCCATATGCTTCGCCCCCTCAGTACCGGTTCTCGATCGCGTAGCCGTCGAGTTCGCCGTGCCCCGCGCGGATGCCGCGCTTTATTGCGTAGTACAGCTCGAAGCACGCGCGCGCGGCGGCGATCGACGCGGAATCGCCCATGGCGCGCTCCCGGCCCACGGCGTACAGGATCAGCGCGCTGTGGTACTGCGCGGGCAGGTCCGGCACGTCCGTGTCGATCGCCATACCGTCCGGCATATAGCGGTAGGTCACCTCGATGTTGCCGTCGGTCAGATTCGGCACGAAGAGCACGCTCGTTTCGCCGCCGTAATAGAACGGCCAGCGCCGGCCGTTCCTTGACAGCGCGAGCACCTTGACGCAGCGCTTCGGCAGGCCGGAAAGATCGAGCGCGCGGTTTGTCAGCGCGAGCGTGTCGGTCCTTCTCGGCGCGCTCGCCGCGGACAGGTCGAACAAAGCGTCGTTTAGGTAGCGCGTCAGCTTGTCGCGCCAGGCCTCGATCGTCTGCGCGTCCGTGCCGCGGTCGAGCTGCTCGAGCGTGCCGCGGAGGAGTTCGAGCAATGTCATGCACGTTTCCCCCTCCCTATCCGATGCGCACGCCCGCGTCCTCGAACGCGCGCAGCTTCTTCTTGCTCACCTCGCGGACCTGGCGGCTCGCGGCGATCAGCTTTGCCAAACTCTCCGGCACGGACACCGGCGTTTCGGTGCGGATGCGGAAGAAATGCCCGTTGATGCCGCCCTCCCAATAGGGCTCGCCGTGCTCCGCGCGCACGATGAGCGCGACCTTCTTCTCCTTTTTAAGCAGCCGCCCCGTCTCCGAGGCGATGTTGTCGATCTCCTGCTCGGTCATGTACTGCATGGTATTGCCCCTCCCTGTTTTTTCTGTGGTTTTCGGGAGCGCGGACCATGCCGCGCCCCCGTTTTTGCCTTGCCCCGCGCGGGCGGTTACGCGCTGACCGCGTGCTCTATGCGCACGAGCCAGAGGTTGTTGAGGACCGTGGCCGTGTAGGCCGCCACCTTCGCGCCGATCGTGGCGCGCTGGTTCAGCGGGTCCGCCGTGCCGGCCGAGCCCACGGGCTTGATGATCGTCTGCAGCGCGCCGCTGCCGGACACGTCGATCACGCCGTACGCGTCCGCGCCGAACACGAGCGTGGCGTGCACCGGCATGCCCTTCTTGTCCGCGTCGAGCGCGCCCGCGTCCTCGCTGTACACCTTCGTGCCCGCGGCGATGGCCGGGGTCACGGCGGCGGACAGCGTGATCGTCTTGGCAGTCTGGTCGCAGCTTTCCACGGTGTGCTCCGTGGAGCCGATTTTGATCTTCGCGCCGGAGACCAGGTAGGCCGCGGCCTCGTCGGAGACGGCCGAAACGGTCACGACCGCGCCGTTGTCCGTGTGCGCCGCCACGGTCGTGTACACGCTCTGCGCAAACACGCGCGCCTCCGTGCTCTCGACGAACACGACGCCGAACAGCCGCCCGATCTCGCCGGAGTAGAGCTGCTCGGTGTTGCCGTATTTCGACGCGTCCTGCCAGAGCGCGTCGTTCTGCAGGTCGAACGTCGCGTCGGGCGAGCAGATGCACACAAAGTGCGGCTTTTTCGCGGAGCCGTCCTCGGCGGACGAGAACATGCGCGCTTTCGCCTTCTTGAGCGCGCGCACGGCCTTGCGGATCTCCGCGACGGTGAGCTTGTCGGCGCTGGTCAGCGCGAGCCTGCTCGTCGCGCCGGACGCGTACTGCACGTTCGTGCCGCTGCACAGCTCGTCGCGCGTGACCCACTCGACCACGGTGCCGACCTGCTCGCCGAGGAGCTCCGCGGTGTCGTTGACCGTGTTGTCGAAGCACGTCATCTCGTACAGGTCCGAAACCTCGACGTACGCGCCGTACTGCTTAACCTGCGCCTCGACGTGCGACTGCGCGAGGCTCTGTCCGTCGGGCGTGACGCCCTCCTCGAGCTCGAGCGCCTGCGTGTCCGGCGTGAACAGCTCGTACCGCCTAAACTCCACGCGCTTTCCGGAATGCTTCGGGATGTCGCGCTTCTGGCCGAAGCTCGCGTGCACGAGCCGCGTCTTTGCGGTCTCGAGGAGTTTTCTGTCGTAATACTCCTTGTTCGTGTAGGTGGATTGCGCCGTCGAAACGGTGGTGTTGATCGTACTGGGCATTCTGTTTCCTCCTTACGCAAATTACAGGACCACGCGCCGGCCGTTCTTGGCGGCGCGCTTGTACTGCTGCTCGAGCTGCCGGAATTCCTCGCTCGACATGTTCCGGTAGTCGAGCCCCGGCTGTACCGCGACGCCCGCGCGCTGCGGCCGCGGCAGAGCGCCGCGCTGACGGACCTCGTCGGTCACGCGCTGCTTGGCGCTCTGCTCCGCCTCGGCCGCCTTCTTTTCCGCGATGTAGATGCGGACCGCGTACTCGACCGGTATCCCCTCGGAAAGGATCAGCGCGGCGAGCGCCGGATCGGCAAACGCGCGCTCGGCGTCAAAGCCCTCCGGCAGCTTGCCCTCGCGGTACAGCCGCACGATCTCGTCCGCGACGCTCTCGAGCGTTTCCTCGTCCGCGCCCGCCGGCGTGCCTGTTTCCGGCGCGGGCCCTGAAAAGCGCGCGCTCTCGTTCCGGCCGTTCTTTTTATTGGCCCTCCAGTTCTGTTCCATAGAATCCTCCTTATTCGCGTTTTTGCGCGGCGGACGGCATCATGCTCCCGCGCCGCTCGCGCAGTTCCTTGAGCACCTGCTCCTTGCCGTCGAACACCATAATCCCGACCGCCTGCTCGGGCAAAAGCACGCCCTCCGCGAGCATGCGCAGCACGAGCTCGTTCTGCTTGTCGGCCGTGTAGCGCGTCTCCTGCTGCGCGCGCACCGAGATGTAGAACTCGACGGGCAGCAGCACTCTCCCCGGCGCCTCGCGCACGAGCATCGCGCTCTCAAACGAGCACCGCCTCTGCTCGCCGTCCACCGTGACCGTCACCTCGCGCGTAAAGTAATTGAATTCGCGCTCGACCGCGATCTCGAGCCGGATGGCGTCGCGGAACGACTCGTGCAGAAGGCGGGAGATCGTGCGCGCGCGCTTGTTGCTCATCTCCTGCAAACTTGCGATCGCCGACGCGGCCGTGATGCCGCCCGTGGCCATCCCGCGCGAGAAGTCGTTCGCGCCGCTCTCCTGCTTGATGTTCTCGCGCACGGCCTGGATGTAGCCGATGATGTACGCGGGCAGCGGCGGCGTACTAAACCAGGTCACGCCGTTTAAGCTCTCGCCCCTATGTACCTCCTTGGCCCAGTCGCGCAGGTCGTCCGCGTCGAAGCCCGAGGCCTCGGTCACGAGCAATTTATTGTGCGAGGCCATCAGCGCGTTTTTCAGCACGATCTGGTCGAGCTTGTCCGCGTACCGCTGCTGCGTCTCGAACAGGTCCACGATCCCAAGGCCCAGGCACGAGCCCTTGCGCGGGTACAGCGCCGTGAGCACGAACGGGTACTCGCCGTGCTCGTAATAGCCCTCGGGCTTTTGTTCCCTGCTGTCGACGAGCACGCGGTTGCCCGCAAGCAGCGCCATGTGCACGCTGTAGCGGCCCGATTCCGGGTCGAACTCGCGCCACCAGTATTCGAGCACGAGCACCGCGTCGCGCCGGTCCGCCCGCAAAACGTCGTCCTCGACGGCGTCGGCGGCCGTAAACGCCCCGGCGGCGAGGAACGGCGCGTGATGCGGAAAATGTTCGGCCATGTACTCGCGCGTGCGCAGCGCGACCTTGATAATAGCCCTGCCCTCGGCGTAGTCCGCCGCGAGCGGGTCGAACAGGATGCTGCGGCCGTCCACGTGCCGGACGAACGCGCCGCCCAACCCCCCGTTTAGTGCGCTGTCGTAGCCGACCTCCTGCACGGCGTAGCCGCCGACGAGCAGGTCGTGCACGACGCGCCGGTACTCCTTAAAGTAGCCGGCCGCGTCGTGGTTCTGGCGGATGATCGCCTCGAGCACGCGCGCGACCTCGGCGTCCTTCGGGCTCTCGGGCGCGATCACCGCCTCCGGGATGCGGTCGAGCAGCTCCGCGCCGATGTTCTCGACCGTCGACTGGATCACGGGCGTGACGGGCCGCGGCTCGTTCTGGTCGCGCATGGGCACGTCGTGCCAGTGGTCGCCGCGGTACATGCGCTCGCAGTGCTCGAGCCGCTTCCATTCGGCCGCGTACGCGCTGCGGTACTCCGTAAACAGCGCGTACGCGCGCTCGCACAGCAGCCGCTCCCGCTCCGCCCCTGTTTCTGTTGCCATGTGTTTCCTCCTTGTCTGCTTTTGTAAAGAGGCTTTTTTGCTACAGCAGCGAAAAGCCGCCGCGGCCGGCTTCGTCCGCGTCCGCGAACGGGTCGTAGCGCGGCAAAGGCACGACTTTTTGCGGCTCCCTGCCAACCGGCCGCGACATCAGCCCGTAGCGCAGCGCCTCGGGCGCGTGGTCCTCGCAATCGTCGGACACGTCCTCCGCGTCCCTTTCGTCGAACACGAGCAGCGGCAGCGTGCGCAGAAGGTTTTTGCACGAGGAAAAGATCTGCAGCCGCGGCCTGCCGTCGTCGGCCGGCTTGAGGTACTCCCGCACGCGCTGCCAGCCGGCGACGCGCGCGCTGTCCGCGCGCAAAAGCGGCACGCCGGCGTTTCCGAACACCTCCGCGATGCTCTCGCCGGTAATGTCCGCGGAGCCCGTCATGCCGCGCTCCTGCCACGCGTCCGGCGACGCCACGGTGTACGCGATGCGCTCGGAAGCCGAAAGCTCCTTTACGCGCTTTGCCATGTCGGACGAGAGCACGCGGCTCTCGTAGAGCTCGCGGTACACGAAGGCGCGCCCCTGTCCGTCCACGGCGAACCACAGCACGGCGCAGGGGTCGTTGTAGCCCCAGTCCATCGCGCGGAACCGCCGCCACCATGCGGGGATCGGGAACGGGGATACGACGTGGTCCTTCTCCCGGTACTCGGCAAAATACTGTCCGGCCAGCACGTTCCAGTCCCCGTCGAGATGCGCGCGGCGCAGGTGCTCGGGCAGGTTTTCGAGCGTTTTAATGTAGCCGGGGTTCGTTTTCATAAGCACGGGATTGTCCGTCACGCGCGCGGGGATGAACGTATAGTCCTCCTCCCGCTCGCTGTTTCGGTACTGCCGGTCGATGAACAGCCTTTTGACCCACGCGTGGCCCACGCCGCCGGGGTTTGCGGTGTAGTACATGCGCGGCGAAAAGTCCGTGCGCACCGACCGGTTGCAGGTCGTGAGGAACTGCATCTGCGACTCGGAAAAATGCGTCGCCTCCTCGAGCCCGACCACGTCGTACTCCTGTCCCTGATACTGATAGACGTCCTTCTCCGCGTCGCAGTAACCGAGCTTGATGCGGCTGCCGTTCGGAAACGTAAACACGCGCTGCGTTTGGTTGTAATTAACAAAACCCGCCAATTCCTCCTGCAGCGGCCGCACGTGGTTCTCGGTCAGCTCCGGCAGCGTGCGCCGCAAAAGCAGCAGCCGCAGCCCCTCGTAGCGGAGCGCGAGGAGCACGAATTTTCTTCGCATCGCCCAGCTCTTGCCGCCGCCGCGGGCCCCGCCGTACGCGGTGTGCCGTGCGCGCGACGCGAAGAATTCCCTCTGACGGGCGTTTGGGTAACCGCGTAAATATAGCCGTCCCGTCATTCTCCCCAACCCTCCTTGTCGTCCATCACGATCTCGACGCGGGTCTCCTGCTTTTCAGAATTTTCCGCGCCGTAGCCCAGGTCGCGAAGCAGCAGCTGCGCAGCGGAGAGCTGCACCTCGCCGAGGAACACGCGCTCCACCGTGTAGCGCTCGATGCGGCGCAGAGCGCCGCGGATGCTCTCGCGCGCTCCCCTGCGTTCCTTGCCCGCGGCGAGCTCCAGAATCCGCCTTCGGTCGATGCCGATGTGCTCAGCCAGGCCGGACAGCGTGTACGGGACGGACTTAGTCACCATCTCCCCCGTCTTTTGATCGCGCTGTTCGCGGCCACGGTCGCACATGGAAAAATACGCGTCGATGCGCGTTCGGGCGGAATCCGCCTGACAGGCCTTCCTCATGCCGCTTCGCTCCTTTCCCCGTTCCGGGGGGCGGGGAGAGTCGCTTTCCCGCCCGGCGGCGGCGAAAGCGTACGGCTCCCGCCGCCGTTGAACCCATCATACCGGCGAAGGGGGACGGAAAATCGTTAGGATTTTCGTAATTTTCTTGTATGGAAAAACTAAGATAATATGTTGGAATTTCGTTATCTTCCCTAAAAAATGAACGCACGGCCGCGCAGCCGCGGCATTAAAAAAGCACCCGGGCGGCACCGCCGGCCGGGTGCTTTTTACAATCGCTAGATGACCAGCTGCCCCTCGTCGGAGTTGATGATCTCGTAGACCTCCTCCTCCGCGCCGTTATTCGCGTTGATGTACACGATGAAGTCTGCGCCGCGGCATTTGCCCTTGAATTCGTAGCACAGCACCTCGGTGTTGGCGGTCTTCGGGATCAGCGCCAGCTTGACGGACTGCACCTCGAGCGCGTCGTTGACGCCCGCTTTGGCCGTGTTCTCGTCGATGGCCGGGGCACCGAGATCGCGCTTTGTGTGCGAGAACAGGTAGTTGTTCGCGTCCACACCGACGACCTCGCCGCTCTTGCGCTCGACGTACACCTTGACAAGGTCCGCGTAGAGGATCACGTCGTCCTGCGTCGCGGCGAAATTCAGCACGGCCACGCCGGAGTAGTACTGCGCGTAGGTGGGCTGCATGTTCTCATACCCGCGGTCGTCCAGATATTTCTTCGCGGCGTCGGCATACTGCTTGGTCGTGTTCTCGTCGGGCACGCCCGACTCGTCGCCCTCGGTCGCGGCCATCATCCAGAGCACCTTTCCGCCCTTCTTCGTGACGGCGACCTCGACCTCGCGGCCGTTTCCGTTCGTACCGGCAAACGTGTAGCTCGGAATCGCCCCGTTCGTCTCGCCGGACTGCTGCAGGGAGCCGCCGCCCAAATACTGCGCGGCCGCCTGCATGGCGGTATTGGCGTCCACGTCGCCGCCCTCGATGCCGCGCGGCTCGGCCTTCTCGGTGCTCTCGGAGAACGGGCCGTCGTAGATCAGTTTGGGGTAGTCGGAGACGCTCTCCTCGCTCTGCCCGCCCTGGTCCGCCTCGCTGCCCTCCTGCTTGGCGGCGTCCGTGCTGTCCTGGTAGTAGCCGTCCCCGTCGATGACCTGCGTGGGGATGTCGCCGTTCTGCAGCCGCCATTCAAGGTCGCGGGCGACGCGGACGCTCGCCTCGTACAGCGCGTTGATCTGCTCTTTATCCGTGTCCGAGAGCATCTCGCCGTTGAGGACGCGCCGCGCGAGCGTGTGCGCGTAGTCGCCCGCGCGCGTGACGAACTGCTTTATGTCCATCGTGTCGACGTGCGACTGCGGGAGATTGGCCATGTTCGCCGCTGCCGCGCCCGAGAGCCGCCACACGTCGGAGAGCAGCAGGATGTGCTGCTGCGAGCTGGACACGACCAAAAGTTTTTTCAGCGCGACCTGCATGTCGTTGACGTTGTCGTTGAGCTCGTAGAATGACTGGCGGTACAGTTCCGAGATGCCGCGCTCCATCATGTCGGCGCGCGCGGTCTCGTTCGTGCCCCAGACGCAGGCGACGCCAAGCGCAAGCACGAGCAGCACCGGCACGGCGACGGCCGCCACGCGCTCCGCGATGCGCCATCTTCTTGCCCGGCGCTCGTTTACCTGCAGAATACGTGCTCGCCGATCGTCGTCACGATTGGCCGCGAACGGATCCATTTGCTCGTAGCCGTCGTCGGGTTGTAATAGTATATGCACCCGTCCGTCGGGTCCCAGCCGTTCATCGCGTCCTTGGCCGCCTTGATCGCCGTATTGTCCGGAGAGAGGTTGATCTGCCCGTCCGACACCGCCGTAAACGCCCCCGGCTGATAGATCACACCCGCGATGCTGTTCGGGAAACTGCTGCTGTCGACGCGGTTCAGTATCACCGCGGCCACCGCGACCTGACCCTTGTAGGGCTCGCCACGCGCTTCGCCGTATATGCAGCGCGCAAGCAGATAGACGTCTTCGCTCGACTTGCTCGTCCCGCTCGCGTTGTCCGACCCGCTTGATCCGGTTGAGCCCGAAAGCGAAACTCCCATGGCCTTGGCGGTCTGCGCCCCGACCACTCCGTCGGCCGTCAGGCCGTTCTTCTGCTGAAACAGCTTGACGGCTTCCTCGGTCTTCGATCCGAACACGCCGTCCACCGTGCCCGAGTAGTACCCCCAGCTTCGCAGTTTTTTTTGCACCGCGATAACGGCGTCGCCCGACGAGCCCTTTTTTAGGGCCGCCGCCTCCGCCACCGGCGTCGCGGACATGGACAGCACGAATGCCGTCAGTAGGATACAAAGCCATCGCCGCCTCCTTCTTGCGCGCATATCATGAATTCCTCCAGTTCCGCCACCAGGACGCGATACTGCTCTCAAACTCGATGTCGTCCTTCTCCGGCAGCGGCTCGCTCTTTTCGGTCACGATGCACAGCGGCGGAAACAGCACGCACCACCAGTTCTGCCCCTCGCCCCGGCCGAGGATCACGCGCAGCGCCTCATACTCGCCCGCGGGATACAGCGTCGCGCCGTAGGTGCGGTCCGGGAACAGATATTTGCCCAGCATGAGCTGCACGCCGTAGGAGAAGCCGTTGGCGCGAAGCGTCTGCTCCGCCGCCTGCTGGAGCCTCGCGCCGTTATTGAGCAGGAACGCCTTGGCGTCCGCGGCGCTCTCGCCGGGCTCGATGCAGGCAAGCAGCGCGTCGCGGACGGCTAGCTTGACCTCCTGGTCGGCCTCCGAGTCGCTGTTGGCGATCACGTGCAGCCGCAGGATGTTGGCCGCGGCGGCGTCGGTTTCCTCCGCGGCGGCGCGCTGCGGGAAAAAGCAGAGGCACAGCGCCATAAACAGCACGAGCGCGGCCAAAAAACGCTTTTCTTCACCTTGATGCATCCATATCACCTCTTCAAGAGTGAGTATGGACAAAGTGAAAGGCGTTTATTCCCAAAAATATTAAAGCGGCGGCCCGATGGCCGCCGCTTCGCCGGAAAATTTGTAAATTTTGTTACGCTTGCTTGGGCGCGTCGACCGGGCAGGTGTCCGCGCAGGCGCCGCAATCGATGCATTTATCCGGATCGATCACATAGATCGTGTCGCCCTGCGAAATGGCCTCTACGGGGCACTCCGCCGCGCAGGCGCCGCAACTGATGCAATCGTCCGAAATCTGATATGGCATGCTTGTTCCCTCCGTACATAGTATTATCAGTTATTATAACATGGCCGCGGCAAAAAGCAAGAAAGTTCCCGCTTTTTCCGCCCTATCCACGGATTTTCGCAGTCCATTTATGCCGTCTTTTTACGGCCGGTTTATGTTGTCTTTTCCGGCGGCGCGGGCCGCGATTTTGCGCCGCCGCGCCGCCGCCTGCGGTGCTTTGGCTGCTGCTCCGCGCCGGCCTTGTCGGGCTGTGCTTGCTGTCGCGGCTTCTCCGGCTGCGGCTTCGGACGCGGTTTGTCCGGCTGGGCTTGCTGGCGCTGTTTCTCAGGCTGCGCCGGTCCCCGCGGAGCCTGCGCGCCGATCTCGTTTGTTTGCGCGCCGCCGCCGTTTGTTTGCGCGCCGCCGTTCGTTTGCGCGCCGTCGCCGTTTCCCTGCGGGCGGCCGGTCTTGCCGCCGCGCCCGCCGCGCCGTCTGCGGCGCTTGACATTCGGTTTCTGTCCGCCGTCCGCGACCGGCGCGGCCGCGGCCGGCCTCTCCTGCCGTGCGGCAAAAGCGGGCTCCGCCGCGCGCTCGGCCTCCTTTTTCGGCGCTTCCGGCTCCGGAGGCACCATCACGGGCAGCGGCTCGCCAGGCTTGGCCAGGCGCGTATAATGGTATTCCCGCACCTCGATCGTCCCGTCGGGCAATGTCAGCCGCACCTTCGTCTTCTCCGTGATGGCGTTGTTTTCGACCGCGATGCCCGCGCCGTCGGGCGTGAGAATCTCCTTGCCGGTGCGAGGCATCTTCTTTTTGATCTCCTCGTACGTGCTCTGCTCGTACTGGAGGCAGCACATCAGCCGCCCGCAGAGGCCGGAGATCTTCGTGGGGCTGAGCGAAAGGTTCTGCTCCTTGGCCATCTTGATCGAGACGGGCTTGAAGTCGTCGAGGAACGTGCGGCAGCATACGGGCCGCCCGCACGAGCCCAGGCCGCCGAGCATCTTGGCCTCGTCGCGCACGCCGATCTGCCGAAGCTCGATGCGCGTGCGAAACTGCGAGGCCAGGTCCTTGACCAGCTCCCGAAAGTCCACGCGCTCGTCGGCGGTGAAATAGAACACGACCTTGCTGCCGTTGAAAGTGTACTCCACGTCGACGAGCTTCATGTCCAGGCTGTGCTCGGCGATCTTGCGCTCGCAGACGGAAAACGCGTTGTCCTCCTTGGCGATGTTCTCGTCGCGCATGCGCGTGTCCTCGTCGGTCGCCTTGCGCACGACCGGCTTGAGCGGCTGGACGATCGACTCGTCCGGGACCTCGGCGGCGCAGGACGCGACGGCGCCGTACTCGAGCCCGCGCGCGGTCTCGACGATCACGCCGTCGCCCTGCAAAAACTCGATGTCGAGCGGATCGAAAGAATAGATTCGCGCGCCCGTTCGGAAGCGGACGCCGATTACCTTCGTCATGCGTGTTTCTCCTTCTGCTGTGACAGCCGTATCAGGACGGCGTCCACGGTAAACGCGGGGTTCGCCCTGTAAAAAAGCGCCTGCTGCGCTTGCAAAATCATGGATATCATACCCTGAATCCGCCCGATTGTAAAGGCGCGCGCGATTTTGCCGGCAAGCTCCGCCGCGTCCGCGTTCTTTTTTTCCGGACCGCCGGTCTTTATTACGAGCGCGTCGCGCAATAACGAGCCCCACTCGCGAAGGAGCCGCGCCGCGTTGTCCGCGTCCGCTTTCTTTATTTCCGCGTCGCCCGGGGCGCGCAGGAGCGCGCCGGCCTCCTCGAACGGGAGCGGGCCGAACAGCGCCTGCTCCAGGCAGGCGAGCGCCTTTTTGCGGAACGCGAGCGACTCCGGCGAGGCGTACGCGCGCGCAATCTCCGGCACGCCATCCGAAAGCGCGGCCGCAAGAAGCGCGTCAGCCGCGTCCGCGCCGTCCGCGGTCAGTTCCTGCGCCAGCGCGCGCTCGTCCCGCGCGCCGATGCGCACCACCGCGCAGCGCGAAC
>CAZKGE010000021.1:0-452 GCA_964552065.1 uncultured Oscillospiraceae bacterium
CGCAGTTCGCAATGGTCGCGCACGCCCCTTTGGGCCCGCGCTCCCCTGCTCACTGGGCTGGCTTCGCTTCATCCGCCACCGGCGGCGCACGGTTTCGGCCCCCTTTGGAAACCCTTCATCGGGAACGCCCTGAAACGGGGCGTTCTCGGATAGGTGACCAAGGTTACAAAAGTGCAACGCGCCTAGATTCTCGGATTGCGCGCAAAAATTAGCGGAGCAATTTGGGATTCCCAAGGGACGTGTCCCTTGGGTGGGGGTTCGGGGGTAAAGCCCCCGAAAAAGCTCTCGGATCATCCGGCCGTCTACATCCGTCCAAAACCCCGCTCCCCCCAAAAAACAACCGGGAGCGGTTCCCCGCCCCCGGCCGATTTCAGCGGGCAGCGCCCGCTACTTGCCCTTGTGTTTCTCGATCTCCTCCTCGACCTCCTCGGCACCCTCGCGATAGAACCTTT
>CAZKGE010000021.1:462-3822 GCA_964552065.1 uncultured Oscillospiraceae bacterium
AAAGAAGCGGGTGCGCGAGGGCGGCGCCCTTGCGAAAAAAGCCCTCGCAAACCGTCTCCTCCCCCAAACAAAAACGACCGGAAGCGGTTCCCGTCCCCCGGTCGTTTTCAGCGGGTAAAACCCGCTACTTCCCCTTGTGTTTTTCGATCTCCTCCTCGACCTCCTCCGCGCCCTCGCGATAGAACTTCTCCTCGTCGGGCGCAAGCTCGTGCAGAAGGCGCAAAAACTCGCCCGCGTGCACGCGCTCCTCGTCGGCGATGTCCGTCAGCACATCGATCGCGAGCGCGTTGTCGGTCGATTCGGCGAGCTGCATGTACAGCTGGATCGCCTCGTACTCTGCGGCGACCATGAACCGTATCGCGCGGATCAACTCCTCGTGGGTCAGCTTGCGGTCCTTCTTCATTCCCGCAAAGGGGCGTCCAAACTCCGGCATACGAAACCTCTCCTTTCTAAAATCGCAGGGTTTTTATGTGCGCCGGCCGCGCCGTAACTATTTCCGGCACGGTCGTTGATACGCTATTTCTTCTCCTTCGTAAAGCGCATGAACCGGTCCGGGCGGCAAACGTCCGCCGCGGGCGTTTCCATGCGCTCCTTGACCGCGCCGCAGGAGCCGGCGGCCGGCACGTTCATTTCTTCCATTGCGCCGCCTCTTTTCATGCGTTACTATCTATATGAAAACGACTGCGGACGGCACGCGCCGGCGGGTGTCGGCCGGTCGGATCGAATATTCCGATCGTTCCGGTTTCCAGTTTTATTTTACAGAACCGGCGCGCATTTTTCAACGCCGCAGCGTGACAATCTTGCGCTGCGCAAAGTTTTTTCTGGCCCGGCGCGGCGCGGCAAAACCGCCCGCCGCAGGCATACGGCAGGAACGATAACGATATGGAAGGGAAAAACTTGCATGGAACCGTTTGAACAGGCTCTTTCGGAAATGCAAAAGCTGTTTGGCAAGGACCGGCAGTTCGTGCTGGCCACGGCAAAGGACAACGCGCCCTCGTCCCGGTACGTGGACGCGTATTACGAGGGCGGCAGCTTCTATGTGGTCACCTACGGCGAATCCCGCAAGGCGCGCGAGATTATTAAAAACCCGTCCGTCGCGCTGTGCAACCGGACGAGCCGCTTCCTCGGCGCGGCGTATTCCATCGGGCACCCGCTCGACGAACAGAACGCCGCGATCCGCAAAAAGCTGCGCGACGTGTTCGCGTATTGGTACGACCGGCACAACGACGAGGCCGATCCGAACATGCTCTATGTCCGGATCGACGCCGCGAGCGGGTTCTTCCACGCGGACGGCACGGGCTACGAGGTCGACTTTGCGGCAAAAACGGCCAAAATGTTCCCGTTCTCCTCCGACGTGCGCTTCCTCGACTGACACCGCCCGCTTATGGGCATAGGTTTGAGCGCTTTGCCCGCGGCGCCAACGATGCCTTCGCTATTTCTGGTTCAGCGTGGTTGTGGACAGGGGCGCTTTCAGCTTTTGCGCAGGCCTGTCGACAATCACGTTTATAACGATGCCGGCCGCAATCCACAAAAGAATGATGAGCCATTCCTGCGGCCATTTCAGGGCGCCGGAACTCGACGGAAGCGTAAGGGTCAGGAGAATCAGCAGGCCCGAAAGGGCGGCCGCGCCATGCAGCAGACGACTGCCCTTCGTGCGCGGAATGCCAAGCGAGCAAAGCGCCGACAGCTTCCATGACGCCAGGGACGCCATCAGCCATGCCGTGACAAAGCAAAACGAGCAGACGTTGATGATCGGAAGCAGCATCGACCTTGGAAGAAACGAACCGGCAACGGTCACGACCGCTACCGCAACATTTGCGGCGGTCGGCGTTCTGTAGCGCGGATGTACGGCGGAAAACCGCGAAGGAAGCGCATGTTCCCTGCCCATTGAAAACAGGACGCGCGCGCTCGAAGCAAAAAACGAGTTGAGCGTGGTCCCCAGCCCGCAAAGGGCGCCGAACAGAAGCAGCTTGCTCCACAGCGGCAATCCAAGGCCGACTTCGAACGCCGCCAGGCTGCCCACCGGAAATGCGATCAAATCCTGCCACGGCATACAGAAGGAGATGGCGACGATGATCAGCACGTAGAAGATGGCGGACGCGATCAGCGAGCCCGTCACGGTGCGGCCGATCACCTTTCGGCTTTGCTTCCCGCCGTATTCTTCCGCCTCCTGCGCAATTGTGTCAAAGCCCGAGTAGAAGAACGGCGTGATGCTCAGGACCGCGATAAACCCGGAAAAAAAGCTGCCGCTTGCGTTTTTTGCGGTCGGCGCGATCAGAAACAGATCGGAATGCGCCGTCCCTTTGATCAGCGCGATCACAATCGTACCGGCCCCGATCGCAATCAGCAGCCAGACCATGAACTTCTGTATCTTTGCTACCTGGTCGATCCCCCGAAAATTGACGAAAACAATCGCGCCCGCGATGATCAGATTCACGATCACCGTGGGAAGGTATACGGTATACGAACCCGCCGTATACAGCGGCAGCGTCTTAAGCGCGGGCAGAATGGACTCGGTAATCTGCCCGATGGCGATGACCTCCCACGGGCATAGCGCCATGTATCCGAGGGCAAGGATCCAGCCGGTGATAAAGCCCGTTCTTTTTCCAAAAGCCATACCTGCGTAGACGAACACGCCGCCCGCTACCGGCCAGCGCACGGCAAGGTCGCCATAGATTTTCCCGATGGGCAGCAGCAGCAGCATGCAGGCGACAAAAGCCGCGGCGCAGGCGAGGGGCCCGCCCCCAAGCCCAAACCAGTCGCCGACGGAAATCACCCAGCCGACCCCGATGATCGCCCCAAAGCCGATCGCGAAGAAATCGAATGCGGTCAAGCGCTTGTCAAGGGTCGCCGCGCCGGCGTTTACCGCCGAAAAACCGTCCTCGTGGTTTGACATGAATCCTCCTCCGATTGGCAATGCTTTTCCGGCGTCGCAGCGGACGCCGCGCGCCCGCCTTCGCATTGACAGCTATTGTAGCAAACGATATAATTCGAGTAATCTTTATGAAAATATAGCACACGCGCGCATCGTTCCCATCGGATCGAAAGACAAACTTGTTTGGCAAACGGCACAAACTTGGGAGTAAAAAAATGCTTTACAATACGCCGAATGAAATGGGAATAACCGTTTCAAGAATGCTTACGGGCCCGCTGACGCACGACTTAAAGCTGATTGCGGGCAAGGACGGCGTCAATAAAGTCGTGCGCTGGGTGCATATGGGCGAATGCCTGAACGAGGCCGCTCCGCTGGAGGAGGGACTTCGGGGCGGCGAGCTGATTTTCATCAACGTCAAAAATGTGGGCCGAACCGAGGAGGAGCTTCTCGATTATTTCGCCATCGCGCAATGCACGCCGGGCGTC
>CAZKGE010000021.1:3832-16698 GCA_964552065.1 uncultured Oscillospiraceae bacterium
CTCGATTGGATCGCGCGGCTGGACTCGACCCATGCCGCGGGCGTCGTTCTCATCGGCGGCGCGCTGATGCCGATGGTTACCGAAAAGACGCTCCGGCTGTGCAACGAGCTGTCGCTGCCGCTCATCCTGATGGACGAGGAGGCGCGGCTCGTCGAAGTCACCTATAACATCGGCAAGCTGATCTTCTCCAAGGCCGAACCGGAGCGGGCGGAGCCGGACCGGGGCGTGGTCCAGGCAAACCGGGGAATTCCCTGCCGCCGTATTTTGACCGAGCCTTCGCTGAAGGGCTTGCATCTAAAGGGCGGGGAAAACGGACTGGATCGAATCGTACACTGGATCTACATGGCGGAATGCCTGAGCGAACAGATTTTGCCGGAGGATTGGCTCGTTGGCCACGAGCTGATTTTTGTGACCGGAAAGCATGCCGGTTCGACGACGGAGGAGCTGCTCGATTTGATCGAACGATTCAACCGGTTGAACTGCGCGGGCATCGTCCTGATGGAAAACCCGTATCTGACCAGCGTTTCCGACGAGGTCGTCGAGCTGTGCAACCGCCTTGGAATGCCGCTGTTCGTTATGGAATACGAACTCAAAGCGGTGGAGATCTCCTATATCATCGGCCAATTGATTATTTCGGCGAACGAGCGCATCAGCCAGCGCGAGCGATACGCCGGCAAACTGATACGCGGGACCCCGGCGCAGGTCGACGAGGCGTGCGGCGGAATCTACGCCGAGAGCGGGCTCGACATCCGGTCCGACTGCTGCATGGGCGTGCTGTACCTCGGGATCGGGGCGGTGCAGACGTACGAGGACATCGTCGCCAGCGCGGCAAACGTTTTTTCGGAAATCTGCGCCTCGTATCGGCAGCAGACGTTTACCGCCCCGTTTCAAAACCTGGTCCTGTTTTTTACAAAGATCGGGGACCGGAAACGAAAGGCGATGGCGGACGCGTTCAACACCGCGGTGCGCGGCCTGCGCTCCCGGTATGGGATCACCGATATCTACGCCGGGGTCAGCTTTGCGTATGCGGAGCATGCGGACGTGAAAAGCGCATACCGCCAGGCGATCATGGCCTGCATCGCCGCGCGCTGCCTGGGCCAGCCCCTGCTCAATTATTCCGAGCTCGGCATTATCGAATTCCTTCTCGGCATGCGGCCCACAGAAAGGCTTCGGACGTACTATTGCGAGGTCTTGGACCCGCTGCTCCAATACGACAATCTCAACGGCGCCGCCCTGCTCAGCACGCTGACGGTTTACTTTGCGAATAACCGTTCGGTCGAAAAGACGGCGGACGAGCTTTACGTACACCGCAACACGCTGAAGTACCGCCTGCAGAAAATTGAGGATATCCTGAAGCGCGATCTCAACGACGTGAACGATATTGCGATCATTTCCATCTGCCTCAAGATCGAACAGCTGATGCAAAACGTCGAACTGCTGGCATATCTGCAGAATAATTGATCCATCCATGGCGAAGGTAAAGCCCGTTTTTCGGTATGCCCGCCCCTGCCGGGACGGATTTTGCCATAGCGCCCTGTACCAGCGCTTGCGGGGCGGCTCCCCGCCGCGCGCCGGCAGTTTATCCCGCGGCGATGCGGCGCATCCGCATAGAAAAACGGCACGGGCCGCAGTGCGGCCAATGCCGTTTTTAATTCCGGCGGTTATGCGGTGAAACCGCCTGTACAACTGCGGCGCTTCGCGCCGGGCATCCTTATTTTTGCTCCCGCCCGCCGAGGTAGGTCGCCCGCACTTCCGGGTCGCTGGCCAGCTCTTTGCCCGTTCCGGATATCACGATGCGGCCGGTCTCAAGCAGATGCGCGGTGTTCGCGATGGCGAGCGCTTTTTTTGCGTTCTGCTCGACCAGCAGAATCGTCACGCCCTCCTCGTTAATCCGTCGGATGATCGAAAAGACCTCGTTGATAATTAAAGGCGCGAGCCCGAGCGAGGGTTCGTCCATGAGCAGGACCTTCGGGCTGCTCATCAGCGCGCGGCCGACGACAAGCATCTGCTGCTCGCCGCCCGAGAGCGTGCCGGCCCGCTGATATTTCCGCTCCTCAATCTTGGGGAACCGGCGGTACACCTCCTCGAGGTTCTTCTTCATCGCTTCGTGATTGACCGTGTAAGCGCCCATCTGCAGGTTTTCGAGCACGGAAAGCTGCGGGAACACCCACCGCCCCTCCGGGATCAGGACGATGCCCTGCTTCACGATCCCGTGCGAGGTGGGGGCGAGCTTCTTTCCCCGGTACGTAATCTGTCCCTGCTGCGGCTGCTGCAATCCCGCAATACACTTCATGAGCGTGGACTTGCCCGCGCCGTTGGCGCCGATCAGCGCGCAGATTTCGCCTTCGGCCACCTCGAAACCGACGTTGCGCAGAGCCTGAATCTTCCCGTATGCAAAGCTAATGGAATCAATTTTAATCATTTTCTTCCACCCCCAGATATGCTTCGATTACAGCGTCGTTTCCCTGGATCTGGGCCGGCGTGCCGAAAGCGACGAATTTCCCGAAGTTGATCACCATGATCTGCTCGCACAGTTTCATAATCAGGTCCATGTGGTGGTCGATGACAAGAATCGAGAGGTTGTATTTTTCCCGCAGTTCACGGATCAGATCGACCAGGGCAAGCGACTCCTCCTCATTCATGCCGGCCGCAGGTTCGTCCAGCACGAGCAGTTTTGGCCGAAGCGCAAGCGCGCGCGCGATCTCCACGCGGCGCTGCATCCCATAGGGAAGGTTCCCCGCGATCATGTCGGTATGTGCCGTCAGGCCGATGTCCGCAATCAGCTCCCGGGAATACTCCGCGATTTTCCGTTCCTGCCGGGGGCAGCGGCCGAAGCGGAACACGCCTTCAAACAGCGTGTAATTGGCCTGCGTCTGCGCCACGGTGCGGACGTTATTGTATACGGAAAGCTGGCTGAACAGGCGGATGTTCTGAAAGGTGCGGGCAATGCCTCTGCGCGCGATGATGTGCGGCGGGAGATTCGTAATGTCCGCGCCGTTAAAGACGACCGTGCCGCTTGTGGGCGGAATGATGCCGGTCACAAGATTGAACACCGTGGTTTTGCCGGCGCCGTTCGGACCGATCAAGCCGTAGATGCCGCCGCTCTCCATCTCGAAATTGAACCCGTCGACCGCGGTCAGTCCGCCGAACCGCTTGGTCAGCCCCGTTGTTTTCAAAATCAGTTCGCTGCCGCTCATTCGCCTTCCCCCTTCCCCGCGGCGGCCTTCGCCCTGGGGCGCGCGACGGTATGGACCCATCTGCCCAATTTGCGGAAGCTGCCGAACGTCAATTCTTTATTTCCCATCAAACCGTTGGGGCGGAACATAATGACCAGCACGATCAAAATACCGTAGACCGCCATACGCCATTCCTGCGCGGATTCGATGCGCAGGATCTCCGGCAGCGGCAAAAGAATCAATCCCGCTATGATCGAACCCGTCAAACTGCCGCCGCCGCCCATGATAACGATCATCGCCAGCTCGTTTGACTTGGCCATGCTGAATATCTTTGGGTTTACGTAGTTTAAATAGTGCCCCAGCAATCCGCCCGACAGCCCGGCGAGCGCGCAGCTGATGCAGAACACCATCACCTTCATGCGGTAGGAGTCGATCCCCATGGCGATCGCGGCGGTTTCGTCCTCCCGAATCGCGACGCAGTTTCTCCCGTGGCGCGAGCGCAGGAAATTGATTGCGCCTATCAGGACGACGACGTCCAGAATCAGCACGATTTCGAGCGAATTCAGCCGCCCTATGTCCATCATGCCGGTCGATCCGCCCGTCAGCGAGTAGGTGTTTTCCACAATGAGGCGGATCGCTTCGCCGATTCCGATGCTCGCGATCAAAAAATAGTCGCCCCGCAGCCGCAGGGTGGGAAGCCCGATCAGTAGCCCGAACAGCGTCGCCATCGCCATTCCGCAGATCAGGCCGATCCAGATGGGGGCGCCGCAGGTTTTTACCAGCAGCGCGGACGTATACGCGCCTACGCACATGAACCCCGCGTGTCCCATGGAGAATATGCCCGTGAAGCCGGTGAGCAGGGAAACGCCGATCACCGCGATCATGTAGATTCCCACCTGCGTGGCGACGCCCGTCCAATACGCATTGATAAATGTCATATTCATCTGCCTCCCTACGCCTTGTCTTCCGAGCTTTTTCCCAGAAGACCGGCCGGCCGAACGATCAAAACAAGGATCAGAATGCCGTACGCGATCAGGTCGCGCAGGGCGGACGAAACGTAGCCGGTGATCATGACCTCCAGCACGCCCAGTATAAACGCGCCGATGATCGCCCCCGGCAAACTGCCCAGGCCGCCGAGCACGGCGCTGACGAAGGCCTTGTTCGTCATCACGCTCCCCAGGCGCGGATACGCCGTGTATTTGATGCCCATGAACAGCCCGGCAACGCCGGCAAGCATGCCGGCCAGCAGAAACACGCGCATTAAAAGCCGGTCGGTATCCACGCCCATCAGAGCGGTGTACTGCAGGTTGACCGAGGCGCTGCGGATGGCCAGGCCGTCCTTCGTAAAGCGGATATACCCCTGGAGCAACAGCATCGTCAGGATCGACAGCGCCAGGATAATCAGATCGATTTTCCCGATCGAGTTGCCAAGCAGCTTGATGCTGCCCGCATTGGTGAGCTCGTTTGGAAAAAACTGGGAGATCGAGCTGATAAAAATGACGACCAGGTTCTCGGCGACGATGGAAAGACCGAGTCCCGCGATCATCAGATACAGCTTTCGGTTATTTTTTAACAGCATGCCGCGATAGACGACGATCTCAATCAGCACCGAAACGACGGCTCCGCCCAGAAGCGAGACAAAAAATGCGATAAACAGGTTGGGCGACATGACGATAAACAAAAAATAACTGACATACGCTCCCGCCGTTACGGCAATGGCGTGCGCGAAATTCGTAAAGCGCAGCAAGCTGTATATCAATGAATATCCAACGGCCATAAGGGCGTAGACGCTGCCGATGGACAGCCCGTTGATCAATTGCTGTAGAAAAATAATGGTCACTCCCTTTCATCATTGCCGGGCAGAGCATAGCTCTGCCCGGCAAGCGAATTACCGCGGTCTTCAACGTTTGGGAATTGGGCGCGTATTCGTGCGACGGTCTATTTGCCGTCGGTGCGCGTGATCACGCCTTCATAGACGGTGCCCAGCGTACGATAGGCGTACTCGCCGGTCTCGTTCTGGTTGTCGATCGTCACGATGGCCAGCTCGCGGGTCGGGTTGTGCGTTTCGGGATTGATCGTCAGCTTGCCGATGCAGCCCTGCACGTTGATGCTTTTGTTCTCCAGCGCGTCGCGGATGGCGTCCGGCTCGGCCGAACCGGCCATCTCGATGGCGTTTTGCAGCAGCATCCACACGTCGTAGCCGTAGTACGGGTCGGTGCCGCCGTCCTTGAGCGTCTGGTCCTCGCCGTAGAATTCCAGATATTCGGCCTTGATCGGGTCCAGAAGCGGGTTCTTGACGTCGAGCGACGCGATGGCGATGCAACCCGACACCTGCTCGCCCGCCGAGGTGGGGATCTTGACCTGGAACCAGGTATCGCAGCCGCAGAACCGGGAAGTCACGCCAAGCTCGCGCGCCTGCTGCGCCATCAGAATGATCTGCTTGTACGTAAACGGCGAGAAGATGATGTCCGGATTCGCTTTTTTGATCTTGGTCATCTGCGCCCTAAAGTCGGTATCGTCGGCGGACGCCGTGGTTTCGGAAGCGACGATCGTGCCGCCCTTGGCTTTCCACTTCTCCTCAAACAGCTTGATGCTGTTCACGTTTGAATCGCTGGACAGGATGTAGAAGCAGGCCGCCGACCGGGCGCCTTCATAATCATACATCCATTCGACGATCGTGTCGATATACGCCGTCTGAATCATGATGCCGCGGAACACATACGGGCGCACGTTTCCGTTGGCGTCGAGCGTAATGCTCGCCAGCGGCGTGTTGGTGCAGATCATCGGGATTTTGTAATCGTCGCAAACGCTGGACATGGCCTGCGCGCAGAGAGAATTGTTCGGTCCCAGGATGCAGACGACCTCATCGTTTTCGATCAGTTTGCGAGCCGCGTTGACCGTTTCAACCGCATCCTCACGGTTGTCGTAGTAGTAGAGTTCGATTTTGCGCCCAAGAAGTCCGCCCGCCTCGTTTACCTTTGCGATGCGGATCTGGATTTCGTTGCGCTGGGCGATGCCCCAGGCGGCGGAATCGCCGGTCAGCGGCCCGACAAAGCCGATTTTGATCGGATCGGTGTTCACCGCTTCGGTCGCCGCCGGCTCCCCTGCCGCGGCCGGCGCGCTGGTCTCCGCCGCGGGCGCGGCGGCCTGTTGCGCCGGCTTACAGCCGGCAACGGCCATCGACAGAATCATAATGACCGCAGCCAAGGACGCTATGAGCCTTTTGTTCATTGTGCTTCCTCCTATTATGGTTATTATTTGGCCTCCGGGAAAAATGGCCAAACCGGATTTCATATTGTCTTTTTAAAGCGAGACAAGGAGTATTGCAATACGGGAAAGCGGGGAACACATCCGCGGTGCGGCGCCGGCCCTGCGTGTAAAATGGTCGTTTGGACGGCGTCCCGCGATTAAAATCCAGCGTGCAAAGCAGTTTGCCGGTCGATGATCGGAAGCGATTTAAACGTCAATAATGGGAACAAAGCCTGGGATTTTGGAAAAAGGATACCGCAACATGATCTTAACGAAATTGTAGCATAACCCCGCAAAGCTTTTGAACATTCCAAATGACAAACATTTTTGTCTAAAAAAACAAAGCGAATTATACTACACTAAGCTTGCAGGGTCGTATCCATTTTACAAGAAAACAGGGGGCAGATTCCGCATGAAAATACTGGTAATCGGCACGGACTCCGGCTCGTCGGACGAACATCTTCGCGCGCGGAAATCCCTGCTTTTACAGGCGGCCTCGCCGGGCACCGAGATTATCGTGGACTGTCAGCGGGAAACGCAGGTCTATGTGGATTCGTGCGTGGACGTCGTCATTACCGGGCCGGAGACGCTGAAAAGGGCCGTTCAGGCCGAAAGGGACGGGTTTGACGCCGTCTGCCTGTTCTGCGGCAGCGACCCGGCGTACGACGCGTGCAGGGAGCTTCTTCATATACCGGTCATCGGCGCGGCGCACGCATCGTTCGCCACGGCGATGTGCCTTGGGTACCGGTATTCGTTCATTACCACCTCGAAGCGGCGGATTCCCCAGAAGATGGAGTTCATCCGCAGCTGCGGCATCGATATGTCCAGGCTGGCTTCGGTGCGCAGCATTTTGTATGATCACGGCGCGGAGGATACCGTCGCGCGCAGGGAAAGCACGGTCCGGCAGCTTGCCGATGTATGCCGCGTCTGCGCCGACGAGGACGGGGCCGACGTCGCCGTGCTCGGCTGCCTCGCTTTTGCGGGCATGGCCGCGGAGGTTGGCGCCCTTGCGGGCATGGCGGTCGTCGATCCGGCCTTTGCGATGATTGCGATGGCCGAGGCGCTTGTGCGGCAGGGCGTTTCCCACAGCAAGCTCGCCTATCCGACGCCCCCGTCCGCCAGGCGCAGCTGGTCCGCGGGCGAGCTGAACACCTGAAAAGGGCACAGCAAATAATTTAAAGAAAAAGGCGCGCAAATTTATGAAGATTGATCTAGTGATCCATTGCCGGCACATGTTCACCATGCAGGGAGAGGGCGTCGGCTACCGCGAGAATCACAGCCTCGCCGTGAACGGCGGGAAAATCGTCGCAATCGGACCCCGGGCCGAAATCGAAGGCGCCTATACGGCGGAGAAGACGTTCGACGAGCCGGACAAAGCCGTGCTGCCCGGCTTTATCGACTGCCATATGCACATGCGGCACGCGGTGATCCGCGGCGTTTCCCAGGATATCGTGAACTGGATGTGGGACGGCATGGCGCCGTTCGAATCCCAGACGACGCCCGAGGCCAAGGAGTCCGGCGGCCGCCTCGCGCTCGCGGAGGGCATTCTGGCGGGCACGACGACGTTTGGCGACGACGGTCCCGATATCGGGGGCTCGATCCGGAACATCATCCGCTTCGGCGTGCGCGGCAATGTCAGTCCGCGGATTCGGGAGGTTGATTTCGCGCTATACAAGCCCGACGAACTGTACAACTTTTACCCCGAACTCGGCGAAAAATCGCTGGCGGACAGCATCCGGCTGTTCGACCTGTATAACGGGACCGACGGCGGCCGCGTGCGCGTCCTGTTCGGGCCGCAGGGCGCGGACTTTGTCAGCACCGACCTGATGAAGAAGGTCTGCCGCATCGCCAGGGAGCGGGGAACGCGCGTGCACATGCATCTTTCGCAGGGCAGGCGCGAGGACATCCAGATCGAGAAAAGATACGGCCTGCGGCCGATTCCCTACCTGGATTCGCTCGGCGCGATCGACGGCAACCTGATCGGCGTGCACTTAACCAGCGCGACGGACGAGGAGGTCGCGCTCGTCGCTTCCCGCGGGACGTCGATGGTGCTGTGCCCGTCGTCGATCGCCGTCATCCGCGGAAGCGTTCCGCCCGCAAAACAGTTCCATGACGCGGGCGGGATCGTCGGCCTGGGCACGGACCAGTCTCCCGGCAACAACGGACACAACATGTTCAACGAGATGAAGCTGGCCGCCGTGCTCAACAAGTGCAAGTACGACAGCCCGCTCGTTTATCCGGCGTGGAAGGTGCTGCGCATGGCCACGATCGAAGGCGCGCGGGCGATCGGGCTTGGCGACGTCACCGGGTCGCTGGAGACGGGAAAGGCCGCCGACATCATCCTCATCAACCTGCGGGAGCCGGCGCTTTCGCCGGTGATTACGCATCCGATGCGGAATATCGTTCCCAACATCGTGTACGCCGCCAGGGGGCACGAGGTCGACTCGGTCATCGTCGCGGGACGCGTGGTTCTGGAGCACAGAAAACCGCAGACATTTGTCCTAGACGAGATTATCGACGATGTGCAGCGCCATGCGGAAGCGACGGCCGATAAAGCGGCGGAAGCTTTCTATCGGGTCGACAGCGAAATCGCCGGATATATGAGAAAAGATCAACTATAAGGGGGTCTGACAGTATGCGACACAATCTGGTTGAAGGGGAAGGCATCCGCTGGCCGAACGGCAGCAAAGTCGCCGTCATGATCACGTTCGATTTTGACGCCGAGTCGCTGCAGATCGCCCGTTTTGCCGCCACGGGCAACGACATCATCTTTGCGGACCGGTCGAGGGGCGAATACGGGCCTACGGAAGGCATCTACCGCTGCCTCGCCATGCTGGAGCGGCAGGGCGTCCGGGGAACGTTTTTCATCCCCGGATACGTATTGGAGAAGTATCCGGAACAGGTCGGCCTCGTTGCCGCGGCCGGGCATGAGATCGCCTATCACGGCTATCGTCACGACGCCTGGGCCAAGCGCCTGACCTGGGACGAGGAAACCTGCAACATGGATAAGGCGGAGGCGCTGATCCGCTCCTTCACCGGGAAAAAGCCGGCCGGCCACCGCGCGCCGGGAGGCTTTATGCAGGAGTACGCGGTCGAAATGCTTGCCGGCCGCGGCTACAAATACAGCTCCAACGTCAATCCGAAGAAGTGCTGCGACTGGGCTTATCTGCACGAACTGAACGGGCAAAAAGCGCCGCTCGTGGAATTCTGTACGGATTGCATCCTCGAGGACATGCCCTACTTCTACTTTTCGCTCTGCAAGCCGGAGCATAAAACGCTGTACGACAACGATTACGTCTACGAAATCTGGCGGGACGAATACGACGGCCGCGAGGCGGAGGGCGACAAGTTCCTCTGCCTGAAGCTGCATCCGTCGATCATCGGCCGCGCAAGCCGTATCCGCATGGTGGAGCGTTTCGTCGCCTATATGAAGGAGCGCGGCGCCTGGATTGCGACCTGCGAGGAAGCGGCGGACTACGTGCTGACGCAGAACAATGCGAAAGCCTGAAAGGAAGGGGTGTTTCCAAATGAAATGGCCAAACGGAAAAAAGATCGCCATCATGCTGGCGTTTGACCTGGACGGCGAATCCCTTTGGGAGGCGAACGCCAACACATATAATCTCATGAGCGCGCCGCGCGGCAGCTACGGCCCGATCCAGGGCATGCCGCGCATTCTGAACATGTGCGATAAATACGCCGTTCCCGCGACGTTTTTTGTCCCCGGCATAACGGCGGAGCGGTATCCCGAGGTGGTGAAGGAAATTGTGCGCTGCGGTCATGAGATCGCCTATCACGGCTATACGCACGAGAGCTTTCCCTATTGGGAAAAAGAGGACGCCGATATGCTGAAAACGGAGAGGCTGATCTACGACCTCACCGGTTTCCGGCTCGTCGGCCAGCGCGCGCCGTCGGGGACGATGTATGACTACAGCCTGAAGCTGTTTTTAAAGCACAACTATATTTTCTCCTCCAACTGGCGCAATCATGACGGCCCGTTTATCCATCGGATCGACGGCAAGGAGGTGCCCATCGTCGAGCTGCCGAAGGACTCGATCTTCGACGACACGGCTTACGACATGTATGCGGACCGCCCAAACGGGACGATCACCTGCTTAAAAAGCGCGCGCGAATTCTGCAAGATATGGCGCGACGAGTTCGACGCGCTTGCCGAGGAGAACCGGATGATCAATTTCGTGATTCATCCGCAGTTCATCGGGCATGTCAGCCGGATCAACGAATTGGGCAGGCTGACGCAGTATATGAAGGATCACGGCGCCTGGATCGAAACCAACGGGAACGTCGCCCGCCATGTGCTGAAAGAGCGCGGGTTTGCCGTGAATGTTTAGGACATGCCGGCCTTTGCCGGCCCATCCCGGAGGCGGAGCAACCGTTGATTCTTCGTCCTGCGTATGCTTAGGAATCGCGGCCCTTGGGCCCATCGCCGGCCTACCCTGGCTTTGCTATGCAACGCGCCGCCTTAATATGCGTACCCGTGCCAACGTAAGGAACAAAAATGGACAGAAAAATAACCGGAATTCTGTGTACGATTTTATCGGCAGTCATATTCGGCGTCGGACCTCTGGTGGCAGGCTACATATACCGGTCGGGCGGGGAGCCGGTCACGGTGCTCGTGCTGCGCTCGTGCGTATTGCCGGTGCTGTTTATCGTGGTTCGCAACCAGCCCGGCGAATCGCTGCGCGTCACGAAGGCCGAACTGAAAAAACTCCTTTTGCTGGGGACCATCGGCGCGACGGGCACGCCGCTGCTGCTTTTGAATTCCTACCGGCTGATTCCGTCCGGCACGGCTACGACAATGCACTACATGTACTGCGCGTTTGTGGTTTTGGCCGGGGTCGCGCTGTTTCATGAGCGCATCTATTGCCGCACGATCATCAGCGCGGTGCTGTGCGTGCTCGGCGTGGTGCTGCTGTATACGCCGCAGCTGTCCGGCAGCCCGCTCGGCTTTGTGTTTGCCATTGGCTCCGCGGTCACCTATGCTTTCTACGTCGTCTATATGGAGCGCTCCAACCTCAAGGCGATGAATCCGCTGAAGCTGCAGCTGTACACGATCTCAATCCGCTTTTTGTGGACGGTCCTGTACGCGGCGGCGACCAGCGGCTTTCACCTGCGGATCCCCGCGCTTGCGTGGACGATAGGCGTTCTATACTATTCGGGCATCGGGCTTCTCGCCGTCCTGCTCTTCCAGATGGGGATACGATACTCCGGCAGCTCCAGCGCGGTCATATTCAGTACGTTTGAGCCGTTGACCAGCGTTATGGTCGGCATGTTTGTGCTTGGCGAACCGTTCAGCGTCCAAACGGTGCTCGGCGTCGCCGCAATCCTCACGGCCACCGTCCTGCTTGTGGTGCAGTCGAGGAGCGAAGCGCCGATCAAACAAGCCCTGGAGAAAACCCTCGATGAATAGAAAGCTCCGCGGCAGCCTGCTCCTGCTCGTAACGGCCGCCATTTGGGGCGCATCGTTTGTGGCGCAGAGCAAGGGCGCCGAATATCTTGGGCCGTTTGCGTTTAACGCGGCGCGGTCGTTTCTGGCGGGCTTTGTGCTGCTGATCGCAGCTCTTGTTCCCCATCGGGCGGGACCGGCCGCCGGCGCGCATTACGGCGAAATACCGGCCCGCCGCAGCCGCAGGACGCTTATCCTTGGCGGAGTTGCGTGCGGCGCGGCGCTGGCCGCGGCATGCGGTCTGCAGCAGATGGGCATTGCGTCGGTCGCCGTAGGAAAGGCCGGGTTTCTGACCTCGCTGTATATCGTGCTTGTTCCGGTGATCGGCATGCTGTCCGGCAGAACAGTGCGGGCGATCGAATGGCTCGGCGTCACGCTCTCCCTCATCGGTCTGTACCTGCTGTGCGTGGACGGGCCGCTGCCGGTCGAGCGGGGAGACCTAATGATGCTGGCGTGCGCGCTGTGTTACGCGGTGCATATCCTCGTCGTCGGACGGTTCTCGCCGCATGTGGACAGCGTGCGGTTAAGCTGCATTCAATTTTTTTCCTGCGGCGTCTTTTCCGCCGTTCTGATGTTCCTGTTCGAAAAAAACGGTTTTCACAATCTTCTTCGCGCATGGGCGCCCCTCCTGTATTCCGGGCTTCTGAGCTCGTGCGTGGGGTATACGCTGCAGATTATGTCGCAGAGAGATGTGCCGCCGACCGTGGCCTCGCTGATTTTGAGTCTGGAGTCGGTTTTTGCCGTTCTGTTCGGCTGGCTGCTGCTTGGCCAATCGCTGAGCGCGCGGGAGATGGTCGGATGCGCGTTTATGTTTTGCGCGATTACGGTTGCGCAGGTGCACGATTTGCATAAAGCAAGGCGCCTGCAAAAATGAAGACGAACCCCGGGCGGCTTTCGGCGGAAACCGCAGCAAGATACTGAAAAACAAGGAGAATACCGAACAAGTGAAGAAGCTCGTGATCGCATTGGGCGGCAACGCA
>CAZKGE010000022.1:0-16086 GCA_964552065.1 uncultured Oscillospiraceae bacterium
AGACCGGCTGGCGAAAGTAGCTTAGCAAATTGTCTATAAAATAGTTGAAGTCCCATGTGATGCGGTCCCACAAAGACTTTTTGCCGGAGTTGGACCTGGTGATTGAAGTCGATCATCAAATTATCGGGAATATCATGTATACGAAAACAAAACTGATTGATGAGGCCGGGGAAGAAAAGGACATCCTCACTTTTGGTCCGGTTTGCATTTCGCCAGAATATCAGAGAAAGGGATACGGAAAAAAACTGATGGAGTATTCCTTTGAACGGGCGGCCGCACTTGATTATGATGCGATCGCAATATTCGGAAATCCGAATAATTATGTAAGCCGCGGTTTTGTAAGCTGCAAAAAGTTCAATGTCTGTCTTGAAAACGGGATATATCCCTCGGCAATGCTGGTAAAAGAACTCAAATCAAATGTCCTGGACGGCAGGAAATGGGTTTACTATCAAAGTCCTGTATTTGAGATCGATGAACGGGAAGCCGAGCGCTTTGACGAGGGTTTGGAAAGCCTGGAGAAAAAATACCAGCCAAGTCAGGAAGAATTTTATATTCTCAGCCATTCTATTATACAGTGAACTTCCGCCGTTAAGGCGAGTTCCTTTGATTTTGAAAGCGGGGCTCTGCCCCGCACCCCGCCAAAGGGCCGAAGGCCCTTTGGAAACCCAAACAAAAGAGCAGCCTTTTAGGCTGCTCTTTACTGTTGAATTCTTAGAACCATCTGAGAAAACAGGCCCTGCCTGCGGCTCCTGAGGTTTCCAAAGGGACGTGTCCCTTTGGCGGGTGTTTGAGGGCGGAGCCCTCAACGTATCCTTATCGCATCCATTGCGAACTGTGGACGGCTGTCCCTTTGGCAGGGGTGCGGGGCAGAGCCCCGCAAAAAGCAGCGCTCTCGCGCAAAAAAGCGGCGTCCTCACAAAAAAAAGACGCCGGCCTTTGCCGAGCGCCCGTTATTTCTTCTGCAGCAGCTGCATCAGGATCTTCGGATCGATGCCGCCGTCGCCGCCGTTCATCGCCTGCATGAGCATGAGCATCTGTTCGGGCGACATATTGTTCTTTTTCGGCGGCGGGTCGTGCTCGATCGGCGTGGGCTGCGGCTGCGGCGGACGGACCTCCGGCGGCGCGTTCTCGCCGAGCTGCGCGGCGATCCGTTCGAGGATGTCGTGCGGGACGAGCGGATTGATGGCCGCAAGGTATCTGCGCACGCCCTCGCGGCCGTGCTCGGTGCGGATGAACTCGCCGAGCATGGCGGCCGAGCCGATCGGCTGCAGGTTCGCCTGCTGCTGCGGCGGACGGGGATTATTGGGGGGCGCGTGCTGGTCATACTGCATACTGTATTCTATGCGGTGCGGCCGAATTTGTGATAGCGACCGGCATGTTCCAATTTCCAACCCCTTGGCATAGGATAGTCCATGGGGGTGACGGAATGAGCACGGATTTCGACATCAACGACGCGCTCAATACCTATCGCAACAAGAGCGAGGCGGAGCTGATGGATATGCTCGCGGCCATGACGGACGAGGAGCGCAAAAGCGGCAACATGGACGACACCAAGCTCGACGAGATCTATCAGATGCTGCATCCGATGCTGACCGACGCGCAGCGCCGCAAGATGGAGCAGGTGCTCGGCCGGCTGAAACGATAGGGAAAACGCCGAAAAATACTTGACAGCGGGCGGTATGCTGACTATAATAATACCGTTCAAGCAGAAGCGCCCGCTTCTCACCTGCCGGCAAATGTGCCAGGCATGGTTCATACAACCGGAAAACAACGCTGTTGTGATAGTTGCGGGTGCGGTCTGCCCCGCAATTTTTTTATTTGGAGGTGTTCTGCTATCGCTAATGTGGACCTTATGATCAACGAAGCGATCCGCGACGCGGAGGTTCGGCTCATTTCCGACACGGGTGAGCAGCTCGGCATCGTGGACATTCGCAAAGCGCAGGCGCTTGCGGACGAGAGGGGACTGGATCTCGTCAAGATGGCCGGCAACAACCAGCCGCCGGTCTGCAAGCTGATGGATTACGACAAGTTCCGGTTTGAGACCAGCAAGCGCGAGAAGGAACAGCGCAAGAACCAGAAAATTGTCGAGTTGAAGGAGACACGGCTTTCCGCGACCATCGACCTGCACGATATGGAGGTCAAAGCGAAAGCGTGCAAAAAGTTTCTGGCGGACGGCAACAAGGTCAAGGTTTCGATCCGGTTCCGCGGCCGCCAGATCACGCACGGCGATATCGGACTCGATGTGATGAACCGGTTTTTCGGGATGGTCGAGGAGAACGCCGTCAAGGAACGCCCGCCCAAGATGGAAGGCAGGATTATGTTTATGGTGCTCGCACCGAAGAACTGACCCGATAAATAACACCAGGAGGAACCCGACATGCCAAAACTGAAATCTCACCGTGGGGCGGCGAAGCGGTTTTCGACGACCAAATCCGGCAAGATCAAGCGGAATAAGGCTTATAAGCGCCATATTCTGACCAAGAAATCCACGAAACGTCTGCGCGGGCTCAGGCAAACCGGCTATATTGCCGAGTGCGAAGAGAAGAAGATCCGCAAACTGATTCCGTACAGCTGAGGAGGGACAAACCATGGCCAGAATTAAAAGAGCAGTCAACGCAGTCAAGAAGCGCCGCAAGGTGCTAAAGCTCGCCAAGGGCTATTTTGGCGCCAAGAGCAAGCAGTACCGCGCCGCGTCGCAGCAGGTCATGAAGTCCATGGCCTACGCGTATGTCGGCCGCAAGCTGAAGAAGCGCGAATACCGCCGCCTGTGGATCGCCCGCATCAATGCCGGCGCGCGCATTTGCGGCACGACCTACAGCCGTTTAATCAACGGGCTCAAGCTTGCGGGCGTCACGGTCAACCGCAAGGTGCTCGCCGACCTTGCCATCTCGGACATGAACGCGTTCCGCGAACTGGTCGAGACCGCGAAGAAGGCCACGGCGTAACGCGCCGCGATACCGGCATAAAAACGAGGGCGCTTCGGCGCTCTCAGCGTCAAAAAAGTGCCTTGCGGCACTTTTTTGAGTTTGCAGAGGGTGCCTGCTCATACCTCGCGGTCGGCGCCCTCTGAAAAGAAACCCTGGCTGCGCAAGGCTTGCCGCCTCCACCGCACATGTCGCTGTAGGCGGATTAAAACCTCCGGACGCTACACCCACGAGCCTCAAGGGTTTTTGGCAATCAAAAGAGCGCTTCGGCACCCTCTTTTTTGTGCTCTGAAGCTGCATAAGAGAGCGCAAAAGCGGCGCGGCTCTGTCAAAACCCGCCCAAGACAAGCGCGCATACGGCGTGCTATAATGTACCATAAGGAGGTGCGCCGCATGGTCATCACAAGCCGCAGCAACGAACACATCAAGCGTACGCGCGCTCTGACGCAGGCAAAGGAACGCGAAAAGACCGGACTGCACCTGATCGAGGGGGAGAAGCTGCTTTTGGAGGCGGTGGAGAGCGGGCTCGAGATCGTCGACGTGTTCGTCGAGGAGGGGTATGCCGTAAGCCGCCCGTACGACGCCTGCGTGCACGTGGTGAGCCGCAGCGTGCTGGAGTCGCTTTCGGAGGTGAGCGCGCCGCAGGGCGTCGTCGCCACGGTCGCGACGCCGAGGACCGAGCCGCCCGCGTCGTATCCCGAGGGGCTGATCGTTGCGCTGGACCGGTTGCAGGACCCGGGCAACGTCGGCACGATCATACGCACCGCGGACGCGATGGGCGCGGCCGGCGTGCTGCTCTCGCCCGATACGGCCGACCCGTTTTCCGGCAAGGCCGTGCGCGCCGCGATGGGCTCGGCGTACCATCTGCCCGTCTGGATCGCCGTGCTCGAGCCGGAGCTCGACCGATTGATCGCGCAGGGCGCGCTGTGCCTCGCCGGGGACCTTGCCGGCAGCGAGACGCTGCCCGAAATCGGCAGGCGCTGCGTGCTCGTGATTGGGAACGAGGGGAGCGGCGTGTCGAAGCCGGTCGCCGCGCGCTGCGTGCGCTACCGCCTGCCCATGAAAGGGAAGGCCGAGTCGCTCAACGCCTCGGTCGCGGCCGGGATTCTGATGTACGTGCTGTCCAAACAGGTTATATAACGCCGGGAGGAAACGAATATGAAGCTATTGGTTGTGGTCGATATGCAGAACGATTTTGTGTCCGGGTCGCTGGGCTCGGCGGACGCGCAGGCGATCGTAAAAAACGTCGCCGCGCTGATTCGCGCGTTCGACGGCGAGATCCTCTACACGATGGACACGCACCTGCCCGATTACCTCGACACGCAGGAGGGACAGCGGCTGCCGGTGCGCCACTGCATCGCGGGGACCGAGGGCTGGCAGCTCGATCCGGAGGTCGCCCGCGCGCTCACGGACCGCGGCGCGGCGGACGAAGCGCACATGGTCGTCAAGGGCACGTTCGGCCCGAAGGACCTGCCGCAGCGCGTTCAGTCGCTGCTCGGCGCGGACGAGCGGCTCGATGTGACGGTGGTCGGCCTGTGCACCGACATCTGCGTGATCTCGACCGCGCTGCTGATTAAAGCGTTCTATCCGGAGGCGCACATCACGGTCGACGCGTCGTGCTGTGCCGGCGCTTCGCGCGAAGGGCATCTTACCGCGCTCGCCGCGATGGGCCCCTGCCAGATCGACGTGATCGGGGGTAGCCGGCAACAAGGAAGGCCGGAGGGGATAGCGCCGGCGGGCGCGCCGCGGCGGGTTTCGCTTCCTCCTTTTCTTTCGGGAAAGAAAAGGAGGCGAAAAGAAAGCTGGGAAGAGCAGGCGGACCGGGTGCGTGTTCCCGACTTTCTTTTGTTTCTTTTCTTTCCAGAAAGAAAAGAAAAGCATCTTCTTTCCTTCCTTTTCTTTCGGGAAAGAAAAGGAAGCGAAAAGAAAGCTGGGAAGGGCAGGCGGACCGGAGGTATATTCCCGACTTTCTTTTGGTTACTTTTCTTTCTAGAAAGAAAAGTAACGCCGTTCTCTAAGAAAAGTAATACCGTTTTCCCCGTATTTCCACACAAAAAGGGCCCCGTCGTTCGACGGGGCTCTTTGTTGTCTGCTTCTTGTCAGTTGCCTCTTACGACCTTGCCACTGCGGAGGCAGCGGGTGCATACGTTCATCTTCTTCGGCTTGCCGTCCACGACGACGTGCACGCTCTGTACGTTCGGCGCCCAGCCGCGCTTGGTCTTGCGGTTGGAATGGCTCACCAAATTTCCGGACATGACGCCCTTGTTGCAGACTTCACAGTATTTACCCATGTCAGTCCACCTCCTTAGTCAAAACTCGAACGGCACTATTCTATCATGGCGAAAAATCATTTGCAAGCTTTATTTTCGGCAGTTTTCGGCTATTCGAGCGCGGGAAAGCCTGTCTGCCGCAGCGCCTCGTAGAGCGCGACGGCGGCCGCGTTGCTGAGGTTGAGCGAGCGCTGGGAAGGCCGCATCGGGATGCGCACGCAGTCGCTCTCGCGGCGCTTGCGCAGTTTTTCCGGCAGGCCGGCCGTCTCTTTGCCGAACACGAAAAAATCGCCGTCCCGGTAACGTGCGTCGGTATAGGTACGTGCCCCGTGCGTCGTAAAGAGGAAGAAGCGCGCCGCGGGGAACGATGCCTCGAGCTGTTCGAAGCTGTCCCAGACGCGCAAGGAGACGTCCTTCCAGTAGTCGAGCCCCGCACGGCGCACGTGCGCGTCGTCGATGGCAAAGCCCAGCGGGCGGACGAGGTGCAGCGATGCGCCGGTCACGGCGCAGCTCCTTGCGATGTTGCCGGTGTTCTGCGGGATCTCCGGCTCGACCAATACGATATGGAACATGTTTGCCTCCCGACTGCGATTCAGATTATTGTACCACAAAGGAGGCGTGTCGTAAAAATGCGGTTGGGCTGTTGCTACACGGCGGTATATACGGTATAATTGACCGATATAAGCATGGTACGGCGAAGGGAAGAGACATGTACGAGAAATATACGGGTCTGCCGGATACATCGGTTGGCGGTGTAAAACGGACGGACGGAGGAAGCAGAACCACATCCTCCGGCAGATCGAACAGACAGACCGCGAAGGACGTTCTCGCGAGCGACATATATAAAAACCGCGGCGCGCAGGCCGAAGCGTCTTCGTACGCGCCCGCGCGCGCCGCTTCGTCGTCGCGCAGCCGCATTTCAAGCCGCAAGCGCAAGCTCCGCCGGCGCAGGATCACGCTGACGGCGGGCGGCCTGCTGGTGCTGGCGCTGCTTGTCGTCGCGATCGTTGTGATATTCAAAAGCTGCGCCGAGCCGCCGGTCGTGGACATCGAAAGCGACGTGTATCGGCAGGGCGTTACGATCAACGGCATCGACATCTCGGGCATGACGGCCGATCAGGCGCGCTCTGCGGTCACGCCGGGGCTTGATTATACGGTTGCGAACATCGCAATCACGCTGCAGAGCGAGAGCTTCTCGCACCGCATCACGGGCGAGGAGATGGGCGCTGTGAGCGACCTTGAGGAGCTGCTCGTGACCGCGCTCTCCGGCGGTGCGAACAAGGCGTACTACACGAAGCTGACGTTCGACTACCAGGCGCTCGACGCGCGCATCGCGGCGATCAACGACAGCCTCGAGACGGGGCCCGTCGACGCGTCGTTCACCGTCACGGTCTCCGAGAGCGGCAAGCCGGAGTTTACGTATATCGACGGCACGCCCGGCTACGGGCTGGAGATTGCGAGCACGGAAGCGATGGTGCGGCAGGCGCTCGAAAGCAACGACCTGCAGGCCGTGCTGACGCCGCAGCTGACGACCGTCGCGCCGGCGGTCACGGTCGACGACATCAAGGCGCACACGACGCTGCGCAGCAAGTTTACGACGATCTACCGCGCGGAACGCTACGACGGCCTGCCCGACGACCAGGCGGAGATCCTCGAGAACCGCGCGTACAACATCAATAAGGGCACGGACCTGCTTAACAAGCTGACCGTGCGCGTGGGCGAGACGGTCAGTTTCAACGAGGTGGTCGGCGACCGTACGGAGGAGCGCGGCTGGAAGCTTGCCAACGCGATCATATTCGGCAACCAGTACTCGCTCGAGGCCGGCGGCGGCATCTGCCAGGTCAGCACGACGCTGTACGGCGCGCTGCTGCGCGGCAACATCGAGATCGTGTCGCGCCGCAAGCACTCGTTCCCGTCGGACTATGTGGACAAAGGCCTCGACGCCACGGTGGACACGGGGCATATCGACTTAAAGTTCAAAAACGACACGGAGTACCCGCTCTATATCTTCGCGTACATCACGAAGAACAAGAGCAGCAACCGCAAGCGCGACCTGACCGTCGCCATCTATGGCCAGGCGCTGCCGGAGGGCGTGACGTACCAGCCGCGCACCGTGCTGATCGAGGAGATTCCGCCGGCCGAACCCGAGATCATCTATGACAACAAGAAGACCGCGGACTACGACAAGGTCGAGGTCGCGGCGCGCACGGGCTATGTCATCGACGTGTATCTTGACAAGCTGGTGAACGGCAGCGTGGACGAGGCGAGCTCCGTGTTCCTCTACCGCGACGAGTACGCCGCGGTCGCCGAGCGCCGCAGGGTCGGCACGCTGCCCGTCACGACGCCGACGCCCACGTCCACGCCCGAGGTCAAGGCCACGCCCGCGCCGGACACGGAGGATCAGCCGTAGGCGGGGGGACCAGGCCCATGCTTACAATGATGATGGTATAAGAATCGTCGCATACGGACACCCGCCCCTCCGGCGGGTGCCATTTTGTATGCGGTGACCGCATACACATATGCGATGAGCGTCGTATTGTGCGTGCTGCTGCTGTTGACTGGGCTGTTTTTTACCGTGCGGACCCGATATGTGCAGGTGCGGCGGTTCTGGCCCTCGCTTTTGGTCGCGTTCCCGGGAAAAAAGGCCGACACCGCGGGCGGCGTCTCGACGTTCGAGGCCGGCTGCACGGCGCTCGCCGCCACGATCGGCACGGGCAACATCGCGGGCGTGGCGGGGGCGCTGCTGTTCGCCGGGCCGGGCGTGCTGTTCTGGATGTGGGTGTCGGCGTTCTTCGGCATGGCCACAAAGTACGCCGAGATCCTGTTCGCGATGCGCTATCGCGTGCGCACGAAAAATGGCCGCGAGGGCGGGCCGATGTACTACATCGAGCGCGGCCTGCCCAGGGCGCTGCGCTTCCTTGCCGGGCAGTACTGCGTCTGCTGCCTCGCCGCGTCGTTCGGCATGGGCAACCTCGTGCAGGTGAACACCGTCGTCGAGTCGGTCGTGGTGCTGGTCAAGACCGCGCAGCCCGAGCTGCCATCCTACGCGGAGGTTCTGCTGCCGCTCGCCGTCGGCGGCGGTATCGCGCTGATCACCGGAATTGCGATGCTCGGCGGCGCGAAGCGCATCGGTTCGATCTCGGCCGTGCTCGTGCCGATCATGAGCGCGCTGTATCTCGGCTGCGCGTGCGCGGTGATCGCAAAGAACGCGGACGCGATCCTGCCGTCGCTCGGCGCGATCTTTACCTGCGCGTTCCGTCCGCGCGCGATGCTCGGCGGCGCATGCGGCGTCACGTTCTCGCGCGTGCTCGGCGCGGGGCTTTCGCGCGGGACGTTTACACACGAAGCGGGCCTCGGCACGAGCGCGCTCGCGCACAGCCTCGCCGACACGAAGAACGCGCACCGGCAGGCGCTGTTCGGCATATTCGAGGTCTTTTTGGACACGATCGTGATCTGCACGATCACCGGGCTTGCCGTGCTAGTGAGCGGCATCCCGCTCGATTTTGGCTCGTCGGCGGAGGCCGGCGCCGTCGTGACGCGCGCGTTCACCGGCACGTTCGGGGAGCAGCTGTCCGCGGCGTTTCTGTCGCTTGCGACGCTTTTGTTCGCGGTGTCGAGCATGCTCGCGTTCTCGCTCTACGGCGAGCGCTGCACGCGGTACCTGTGGCGGGGCCGCGGCGTGCCGGCCTACCGGCTCGCGTTTCTGATCTGCATCGTGTTCTCGAGCCTCGTCGATTTAAGCAGCGCGTGGCGCGTCTCCGAATGGCTCAACCTGTTCCTCGCGCTGCCGAACGTGCTCACGCTCCTGCTGCTTTCGCGCAAACACGGCGCAGGGTTTTTGGCGGTGTAGCGGGTAAAGGGCAGGACGAGGGAATGTAAACCGCAGGGGCTTTGCCCCTGCACCCCACCAAAGGAGGAAACCCCCTTTGGAAACCCGTTCTGCTAAGCGCGATTGCTAGAGCGCCCTTCCTGTCTTTGGCTTCTTTTCTTCAAGAAAAGAAGCGGGGGGGCCGAAGCTGAGCGCCGCCTGTGGCGGATGAAGCGGAGCGCAGGCCCAGTGAGCAAGGGAGCGGAAGGCTGCGGCGTCTGCCGCAATGCGCCGCGACCATTGCGAACTGTGGGCGGGAGGCAGGAGAAGGGGATCGCAGGGGCTTTGCCCCTGCACCCCACCAAAGGAGGAAACCCCCTTTGGAAACCCGTTCTGCTAAGCGCGCAAATATGAGCGCCTTTCCTGTCTTTGGTTTCTTTTCTTCAAGAAAAGAAGCGGGGGTACGGGGGCAGAGCCCCCGCCAAATCCCCGCTTCCCAAAATCCTCGTCTCCCGCCGCCTACTCCCCGCGTTGCCGCATGCGGTTGCCGCGCGCGTCGACCGCGATGAAGCGCTCGACCGCGCCGCCGCGCACCGCGACGAACGCGTCGGTGCAGTTGGCGCTCGAGCAAGCGTGGTTCGGGACGATCTCGACGCGGTCGCCGACGGCAAGGCTCGTGCCACCCGCGACGCGCAGCTTGCCGACCTCCTCGGAGAGCGAGGCGAGGACAAGCTCCGGATGTCCGACGACGCGGCCGTAGCCGGAAACGAGCGCGCAGCCGTGCGCGCCCTGGTCGAGGCCGAGGCACTTTGCGCCCGCGTCGATGATAAACAGCTCGTCGCGCGGGTGCGAGATCACGGTCGCGAGCACGCGGAGCGCGCAGTCCGCCTCCGCGGCGACGCCGAGCGCGATCTGGATCGCGTCGAGGAACGCGTAATTACCCGGGTGCAGCATGGTCAGCACATCGCTCCTGGCCGCGAGCGCGTGCGTCGGCGTCGAGCCGCTTGAGACGACGGCGGGCGGCAGGCCGGCTTTACGCAAAAGCTCCGCCGCCTGCCGCATCGCGGACAGCTCCTCGCGCGCGGCGGCGGCCACGCCGGCGGAATCCGCGGCGGCGTACACTTGGCCCGGATGCGTGGAGATACCGAGATAGACAAGGTTTGGCAGAACAGAGACGGCGCCAACGAATGCGGGCGCGTCCTCGGGGCGCAGGCCGAAGCGGTGCAGGCCGGAGTCGATGATCGCGGTATATTCGAGGGTGACGTTCTCCGCCGCGGCGGCGGCGCTGAGCAGCCGCGCGCTTTTTAGGCCGTCGAGCCGCACGATCAGCCGGCAGCGCTTGCCGAGTGCAAGCACGCGCGAGACGGCGCAGCGGTCGGCGACGGGGTAGGCGTACATCAGGTTTTGAATGCCGGCGTCGGCGAATACCTCGCACTCGTCGAGCGTGCCGCACAAAAGCCCCTCCGCGCCGAGCGCAAGCTGCATCCGCGCGATCTCCACGCTCTTGTGCGTCTTGGTCATCGGCCACAGCGCTTTACGCCCGTCCCGCGCGATCTGCTGGAACCGGTCGAGGTTCCGGCAGAGCGTGTCGAGGTCGAGCGTGACGGCGGGCGTGCACACATCGGAAAGCTTCACGGCGGGCTCGCTCCTTTGATATGAAGTTTTACAAAATCGGTTATTCGGCCTTGGAAAGCGCCGGCTCGGCAGCCGGCTGCGGGGTGCGGTGCGCGCGGTCCGGCGTAAACGTCGGGACCATGCGCTGGATCAGGTCCACGACGCGCGTATCGTTGTTCTTGGCCGCGAGGCCGAGCGCGACGAGCTGTCCCTCGAACGCGGCGACGTCCTGCTCGATCGGCGGCGCGATCATGATCTTGTCGTGGACGGTGCGCTCCATCTCGGCGCGCTCCTCGACGGTCAGCAGCTCCTCGTAGAGCTTTTCGCCGGGCCTCAGCCCCGTGTACGTGATGCCGATCTGCACGTTCGGCTCGTAGCCGTAGAAGCGGATCAGCTGCCTGGCCAAATCATCGATGCGCACGGGCTCGCCCATGTCGAGCACGAAGATCGAGCCGCTCTTTGCGATGCTGCCGGCCTGCAGCACGAGCTGCGCGGCCTCGGGGATCGTCATAAAATAACGGATGATGTCCGGATGCGTCACGGTGACGGGGCCGCCGGCCTTGATCTGCTTTTCAAACAGCGGGATCACCGAGCCGTGCGAGCCGAGCACGTTGCCAAACCGCACGGCCATGCACTTCATGCCGGTCTTGCCCGCGAAGTACTGGATCAGCATCTCCGTGATGCGCTTCGTCGCGCCCATCACGTTCGTGGGGTTGACGGCCTTGTCCGTCGAGAGCAGCACGAACCGCTCCGCGCCGTACGCCGCGGCGGACTCGAGCACGTTCAGCGTGCCGAACACGTTGTTCTTGACCGCCTCGGCCGGGCTGTCCTCCATCAAAGGCACGTGCTTATGCGCGGCGGCGTGGAACACGACGGACGGGCGGTGTTCGTCCATGACCTCGTCGAGCCGCCGCCGGTCGCGGACCGAGCCGACCAGCGCGAGGATCGCGCAGTTCCGGCCGTATTTTTGCCGCAGCTCGCACTCGAGATCGTACAAACAGTTCTCGTAGATATCGAAGAGGATCAGGAGCTTCGGCGAGAAGCGCATGATCTGCCGGCACAGCTCCGAGCCGATCGAGCCGCCGCCACCCGTGACCAGCACGACCTTGCCCGCAAGGTATTCCGCGATCTCGCGCTGGTCGAGCTTGATCTCGTCGCGTGAGAGGAAGTCCGAGATATTCAATTCGCGCACGAACACGGCCGTCTGACGGTCCGGGCTCTGAATCTGCGTCGAGATGCGCACGCGGCAGTTCGTCTCCTTGCAGATGCGGATGAGCGCGTTAAGCGGCTCGCCGCGCAGCGACGGAATCGCGATGATGATCTCCTGGACGTCGTACCGGGCCGCAAGCTCCGGGATGTCGGCGGTTTTGCCGCGCACGACGACGCCCTGCACGCGCAGCCGCTGCTTCTGCGGGTCGTCGTCGACGAGCAGGATCGGCTGGCCCAGGCCGGGGTCGTTCTTGCACATCTGCACGACATACGAAGCGGCCATGCCCGCGCCGACGATCATGAGCCTGGGTCCGGGCGATGTGCGGCCGCTCTGGCCGCTGGTGTTCCGGCGCGTGCTGCGCAGCACGCGCCAGCCCATGCGCGCGCCGCCCGTCAGCGCCACGGCCAGCATGGGCAGCATGCCGAGCACGGGCCGCGAGATGCTCCAAAGGAACGCATAGTTGGCCGCGAGCGTGACGGCGCCCGCGGCAAGCGAAAGCAGGGTCAGCCGGATCGACTCGTTCACGCCGGCGTAGCGCCAGAGGATGTCGTAGACGCCGCCGATGGCGAACAGCACGAGGTAGACGCAGACGATCTCGGCGATGTGGGAAAGCGTGTTGGCAAACTCTTTGTTGAACGCGGTGTCGTAGCGCAGCGTCAGGGCGATATAGGTCGCCGCGCAGATTAGCAGCGCGTCAAGTAAAACAAGGCCCGCCTTGCGCGCCCAGGTTGTTTTTCGAAGATAGCTCATAGCTCTCCCGTTTGCATATCATAAAAAATCACGGCCGACGCCGTAAAGCTACGCGCCTGTCCATACAGCCGCATATGTGAATAGTATAAGGATAGCATGAAAACGGCGCCGTGGCAAGGTTCCGGCGCGAAAAGCGGCTGGAAATGGCGGGTAATGGCAGAGCGTGGGGGGAGCGGCCCGGCGGCGTGCGGGGTATGGCCGAAAACGGTATTTCATGGCGCACACGTCTGGACAAGTCCGTTTTTTTATGCTACGATTCTGTTAAATAATGGAAATTTCGATTGGCACGGCCAATTCAGCATGATTTTTGGTGGGGAAATTATGTTACGAATTGCCATTTGCGACGACATTCCTGAGCATGCGCTCGAGCTGGAGACGGCCGTTCGACAACTGAATCTCGAAATACCGCTGACGATGGAGCGCTATGTCTCCGCCGCAAGCTTGCTTGAACGAATCCGGACGCCCGTCCAGTTCGACGTTGTGATGATGGACATCGAGCTTGTCAACGAGAGCGGCATCCGCGCGGCGGAGGAGATCAGCCGCGTCTCGCCGGCGACACAGATCATATTTGTTTCGGCATACCTTGCGCGCGCCGTCGACATTTTCGAGACGGCGCATATTTATTTTTTGCTCAAGCCGATCGACCCGCAGCGGCTCAAAAACGCGCTCGAACGCGCGCTGAAAAAGGCCCGGGACGAGCAGGAGCGGATACTGCTTTTGCATGTGCGCGGCGGCGCGAGCGTCACCGTGCCGTTTTCGGACGTGCTCTATTTTGAGCGCATGCTGCGCACGACCGTAGTCAACTGCGCCGGCACCGCTTATGAAACGCCCACGAAGCTGGCCGAACTGGAAGGGTCGCTGCCGGACGCGCAGTTTTCGCGTCCGCACAACAGCTATCTGGTCAATCTTGCGCACGTTCGCAAAATCGAGCGGTTCTGCCTGCACCTGGGCACGGGGGACATTCTGCCAATCAGTAACCAGCGCCGCCCGGCCTTTCGCTCCGCTCTGGAGGAATACATCCGGAAGTAGGAAAGTCTCGCATTGACCGGGGAGGATCGTTACGATGTGGGTTCCCCTGCTCGTGTACATCATCACGCTGCCGCTTGCGCTTTCCTCCGCGCAGTTCTTTTCCTGCAGTCTGCGCGCGCGGGGCAGCGATGCGGCTCTGCGCATGCGCGTGTTTCTTTGCTGCGCGCTGGCGCTCGCCGTTCATACGGCGCTGACAGGGATTTTTGGGCTGCCCCATACCGCCGTCCACATTGGCTGCGCCGCGGTTTGGGCGGCGAGCCTCATTTTTATGCTGCAGCATCTCACGACCGGGCCGCTCGGCCGTATTTTCGCTTTGATCGCGGCGTTTGCCGCGGCCATAGCGGTCGCCCTCACGCTCTCCGGCGCGGGCGGCGCCGGCGCGGCAACGTCGCTGGCGGAGCGCGCGTACCGCAGGCTGGCGTTTGTTGCGATTGCGCTGACCATACTGGCGCTTTTGCCGGAGTCGCTGACCGACGGCCTCAACGCGGCCGAAACCGCGTCCCGGAGGCGCGGCGCGCTGCTGTTTGCCGCCGGCGCGCAGACGCTTTCGGCGGGGCTGTTCATCGTGATCCTCGGGGAAGCGAACTCGCTGGAGAAGGGCGCGTTCCTGTCGATGCTCTTTTCCTATGTGGGCGCGGACATTGCGCTTTTGCGCGCGATCGGCTCGCGCAAGGAGAGCGCGGCGCTGGAGGAGGAACTGCGCCTTCTTGCGCAGCAGCGCTCGATGCAGGACGAATACCGGCTCGCCGTCGACGACCAGCTCCAGCGCTCGCAGCGGTTAAAGCATGACCTAACGAACACGCTGCAGACCGTGCATACGCTGATCGGCATAGGCCGGACGGACGACGCGCAGGCGATCGTCGAGCAGTGCCTGGCCGACGCCAGCGCGCGGCCGCAGGTCCTGTGCACCGGCAACGACGTGGTCGACGCCATCATCAACAACAAGGCGGCGGAGGCGCAGGAGGCCGGCATACGGTTTACCGTCAACCTTTTGCTGCCGGAATCGTTTCCGCCGCGGAATCTCGACACCGTGCGCGTTCTCTCCAACCTCTTGGACAACGCGATCGCGTACTGCAAAACCCTGCCTGTGGAGTTTGAGCCGAGGATCGCCGTGTCCTCCGAGATTGCGGCCGGGATATTCATACTCCAGGTCATGAACACTTGCCCGTCGGTGCGCTACGGCTTCCTTCCGCCGCTGCAGAAGCAGCAATCGGAGGGCGAGCACGGCCACGGGATCGACATCGTGCGGGACATCGTGAAGCGCTACGACGGCGCGCTGACGTTCTCGGCCTGCGGGGACATGCTCTGCGCGACCGCCACGGGCAATTTTGCCGGGCTCTTAACAGCGCGGCGGCACGGCAAAACACAGTAAAACGAAAGCGCCCGCATCGCTGCGGACACTTTCGTTTGGGATGGGATGGGAGGTAATATTAGGGGGGTAGATACTGTATTTCCTTGCCTGTAAACAAGATACAACACGCTCTTGACGTTACAATGGATAGAAAGTGAACTTCCTGTAAAGAACAAAACTCCTTCCAAAAAACAGGAGAAGCCGGGTAAAATATTGAATTATATAATTAGGCGTTTTATACGAAATCGGGCGCCGAAGAAGGAGTGGAACCCCATGCGTATTTCGATTTCAGGCAAAAATCTCGAAATTTCCGAGTATCTGCGCGACCTCACCGAGAGAAAGGTGGCCAAGCTGGAACGGTACTTCCCGCAGGATACCGAGGCCCAGGTGACGCTTTCCGTCGAGAGGAACCGGCACATCGTGGAAGTCACCATACCGTTTGACGGCGGCATCATCCGCGGCGAAGAGGTGACGGGAGACATGTATGCTTCGATCGACAACGTATTGGACAAGTTGGAAAAGCAGATCATCCGCCACCGCACGCGGCTGGAGAAGAGCCTGCGGCAGGGCGCGTTCCGGTACGACGAACCGCTGTTTGGCGGCTCCTACGACGAAGTAGAGGAGGAGGAGCCCGGGCGGATCGTGCGCGTCAAGCGGTTCAATATCAAGCCCATGAGCGAGGAGGAGGCGATGCTCCAGCTTGAGATGCTCGGCCACTCGTTCTACGTGTTCATCAACGCGGACACGAACGACATGAACGTGCTGTACAAGCGCAAGGACGGCAATTACGGCCTCATCGAGCCGGAAAACTGAGTGATTCGTTTTTTTGCGATACGGCCGCGGCCCCCGCATTGCGCGGGGGCCGCGGCCGTTTAGTCGGGGAAGTTTTTTGCGGGGGCGCTATCCCCGCCCCTACGGAGGGAACGTTGGAGGCTCTGCCTCCAAACCTCCGCTTAAGGGACCCGTCCCTTGAGAATCCCATTCTGCTAGGCGCGAAAGCTAGGGGGTCTGCATTGGTTTGGGTTTCCAAAGTGGGCCGCAGCCGAGCGCCGCCTGTGGCGGATGAAACAAAGTAAACCAGGAGCAAGACTCTGCGATACATATCGGGTTTCCAAAGGGCCGTGGGCCCT
>CAZKGE010000023.1:0-14340 GCA_964552065.1 uncultured Oscillospiraceae bacterium
TCATGATTCGTACGCGGTTCGCGCCGAGCCCGACGGGGTACATGCACCTGGGGGGCATGCGCACGGCGCTGTATACCTATCTGTTCACGAAGAAGAGCGGCGGCAGGTTCGTGCTGCGCATCGAGGACACCGACCAGGAGCGGTACGTCGAGGGCGCGACGGAGGTGATCTACCGCACGCTGCGCGACATCGGCCTGACCTGGGACGAGGGCCCGGACGTGGGCGGAGAATACGGGCCGTACGTCCAGTCCGCGCGCAAGGACCTGTACCGGCCGTACGCGGAGCAGCTGGTCGAGCGAGGGAAGGCGTATTACTGCTTCTGCGCGAACGAGGCGCTGGAATCGCGGCGCGCGGACGCCGCTTCGCGCGGCGAAACGTATAAGTACGACAAACACTGTCTGCGTCTTTCCAAGGAGGAGATTCAACAGCGTCTTGCCGCGGGCGAGCCGCACGTGATTAGGCAGAACGTGCCGGAAAGCGGCACGGCGTCGTTTGACGACATCATATTCGGGCACATCGAGGTGGACTGCGCCGAGCTGGACGACATGGTGCTGATCAAGGCGGACGGCATGCCGACGTACAACTTCGCCAACGTGGTCGACGACCACCTCATGGGCATCACGCACGTCATGCGCGGCACGGAGTACCTCTCGAGCACACCGAAGTACAATCTGCTCTACGACGCGTTCGGCTGGGACAAGCCGGAGTATATCCATTTGACGAACATCATGCGCGACAAGACGCACAAGCTCAGCAAGCGCACGGGCGACGCGTACTACGAGGACTACATCAAAAAGGGTTTTTTGCGCGAGGCGATCGTCAACTACGTGGCACTGCTGGGCTGGAACCCGGGCGACGAGCGCGAGTTCTTCACGCTGCCGGAGCTTGTGGACGCGTTCTCGCTCGAGGGCTTGAGCAAGTCCCCCGCGATATTCGACGTGGACAAGCTGACGTGGATGAATGCGGAGTACGTGCGCAGGCTGACCCCGGAAGCGTTCACCGCGCACGCGCTGCCGTACTATGAGCGGGCGGGCGTTTCCGGCATGGACCTAAGCATTCTCGCGCGCATATTGCAGCCGCGCGTCGAGGTGTTCACGCAGATCCCGGATATGGTCGACTTTTTGACCGCGCTGCCGGAGTACGACGCGGAGCTGTTTGTGAATAAGAAGTCCAAAACCGACGCCGCCGTGTCCGCGCGCGTGCTCGGCATGGCGATCCCCGCGCTGGAATCCCTGCCCGAATGGACGGAGGAGGCCGTGCACGGCGCGCTGCTGGGGCTTGCCGAGCGCGAGGGGCTCAAGACCGGCACGATGCTCTGGCCGGTGCGCATCTCGCTCTCCGGCCGTGCCGTCACGCCCGGCGGTGCGATCGAGATCGCGCTGCTGTTGGGCCGCGGCGAGTCGCTGCGGCGATTAAAGCTCGGGCTTGACAAGGCCAAGGCCGCGGAGGTGGCACAATGAAGCTCGGCGTCATCGGCCTGCCCAACGTGGGCAAGAGCACGCTGTTCAACGCGATCACGCAGGCGGGCGCGCAGGCCGCCAACTACCCGTTCTGCACGATCGAGCCCAACGTCGGCGTCGTCGCGGTGCCGGACGAGCGGCTCGACGCGCTCGCGGACATGTACCACCCGGAGAAATACACGCCGACCACGGTCGAGTTCGTCGATATCGCGGGGCTTGTGCGCGGCGCGCACAGCGGCGAGGGCCTCGGCAACAAATTCCTCTCGCATATCCGGGAGGTCGACGCGGTCGTGCACGTCGTGCGCTGCTTTTCGGACGACAACGTCGTGCACGTCGACGGCGCCGTCGATCCCGTGCGCGACGCCGAGACCGTCGAGACCGAGCTCATTTTCGCCGACCTCGAGACCGTCGAAAAAAGGCTCGAACGCACAAAAAGGCTGTTCAAGGTCGGCGATAAGAAGCTCGCCGCCGAGGTCGCGCTGCTGGAGCGCGCGCAAACCGCGCTCTACGCCGGCAAGCCCGTCTCCACGCTCGAAATCTCCGACGAGGAGCGCGAGCTTCTGCAGGGCATGTTCCTCTTAACCGGCAAGCCCGTGATATTCGTGGCCAACGTCGGCGAGGACGAGCTGGGGAACGCGCCGTCCGCGCATGTGGCCGCGCTATACGCGCTCGCGGCCGAGCGCCGCGCCGAGGCGCTGACGATCTCCGCCAAGCTCGAGGAGGAGGTCGCCGAGCTTCCCGCCGCCGAGAAGAAGGGCTTCCTCGCCGAGCTCGGCATCCCCGAGAGCGGCCTCGATCAGCTTGTCAAGGCCTGTTACCGCCTGCTCGGGCTTGTCAGCTTCCTCACCGCCGGGCCCAAGGAGGTCCGCGCCTGGACCATCGCGCGCGGCACCAAGGCGCCGCAGGCGGCCGGCAAGATCCACACGGACTTCGAGCGCGGCTTCATCCGCGCCGAGATCGTGCCCTTCGATACGCTCATGCAGCTCGGCTCCATGCAGGCCTGCAAGGAGAAGGGCCTCGTCCGCTCCGAAGGCAAGGACTACGTCATGCAGGATGGCGACGTGACGCTGTTCCGGTTTAACGTGTAGGGGGACGGGAGTACGGGAGTACGTTGGGGGCGCCGCCCCCAGTCCCACAGTTCGCAAAGGTCGCGGTGCGTTGCGGCTGATGCCGCCGCCTTCCGCTCCCTTGCTCACTGGGCCTGCGCCTCACTTGCTCCGCCACAGGCGGCGCTCGGCTACGGCCCCCCCGCCAAAGGGATACGTCCCTTTGGAAACCCAACGAAAAGGCAGTATTCGAAAGCGGGAGGATTCGATGCGGATTGGAGAAGTATGCTTGTTGACAAACGATGTTATCCGGTTGTCGAATTTCTATAAGAGACTGTTTAACATCGATAATGGCAGCGACGACAATGTTCATCAGTTTATCTTTTCCGATGAAACGACGCTTACCGTTTACAATGACGGAGTGGAGCGCAAAATCAACCCGCATAATATCTGCCTCGCATTTACGGTCGACGATGTAGACACTGAATTTGAACGGTTACAAGCGCTGGGCGTTGAGATTGTTTCTCCTCCAACAATACGGCCATGGGGTGCAAAAAATATGAGCTTTTTAGACCCTGACGGTAACTTAATCGCATTTCGGAGTTTTCTCAAATAATCAGTTTGCAGATAACCTTAACCAAAAAGCAGCCCAATGGGCTGCTTTTTGGTGCTTGCGTTTTCGTTGGGTTCCAAGGGCCCTCGGCCCTTGGCGGGTGCTCGAGGGCGGAGCCCTCGAACGTATCCCCCGTCCCGCCCTCCCCGCTTACGCGTCGGCGAGCCGAACGACGGCCGTAAACAAATCACCGTCGATCTCTACATCGAACTCGCCGCCCATCAGCTCGACGAGGCTCTTGGCGATGGAGAGCCCGAGCCCGCTGCCGTCGGTCGAGCGCGACGCGTCGCCGCGCACGAACCGTTCGACAAGCTCCGAAGCGGGGATGTTGAGCGCGTCCCTGGAGATGTTTTTGACGCGGACCTCGGTCTTGCCGTCCCGACGGCGCACGTCGACATAGACGCGCGTACCGGGCATGGAATACTTGACGACGTTGCTGAAAATGTTGTCGAACACGCGCCACAGCAGCCGCCCGTCGGCGCGCACGCGCGCGCCCTCGCCCGGTTCGCCGGCGACGACGGTCAGGTCCGCGCTCTCGAGGCGGCCGGCGTACTCGCCGAGGCTCTGGCCGATCACCTCGGACACGCCGGTCGGCGCGAGGGCGACCGCGAGCGTGCCGCTCGACGCCTTGGACGCCTCGACGAGGTCCTCCGTCAGCTTCTTTAGCCGCGTCGCCTGCCGGTCCAGCACCTCCACATACCCCGCGGCGGTATCGTTGCCGAGCTCTTCTTTTTTTAAGAGGTCGACATAGCTCACGATCGCGGTCAGCGGCGTCTTGAGGTCGTGCGACACGTTAGTGATGAGATCGGTCTTCATGCGCTCGCTCTTGAGGCGCGCGTCGACGGCGCGGCCGATCCCGTCCGAGATGCTGTTGAGGTTCTCGCCGTGCTTTTTAAAGTCCCAGTACATTTTATTCGTGTCCGCGCGCTCGTCGAGCCGTCCCGCCGCGAGCGTTTCGCCGGCGCGGGCGAGGCGGTTCAGCTGCAGGACCGCGCCGCACACCGCAACAAGCAGCGCCGCGTTGAACAGCAGGAACAGCAGCACCGCAAAGCCCCCGTGCCGCGCCGCCAGGACGAGGATTGCCTCGGCCACACACACGCCGCAAAAGAGCAGAACCGCCTTGGTCAGAAGCGCGCGGTTGCGCCAGAACCCGCGCAGACCGCGGAACACCCATCTCAGCGCGCGGCCGGCGAGCGACAGCACCATCCACACGACCGTGTTCCTGATCAGCGTGCGGGTCTTGACGCGCACCGCAAACGTCATAAAGAAGAACAAGAGCGTCAGGCAGCAGATCACATAGATGACGAGCAGCGCCAGGACAAGCGCCGGCACAGGCTCGCCGCCGATGTCGCCGGTCACGCTGAGCGCGATGTACAGCGTCAGCGCCGTGGCCGCCGTATAGAGATCGAACGGGATGCGCTCGGTGGAGCCGCAGCGCGGCGAGACGCCGTCCGCGTGATGGCCGGAAACGCGCAGCAGGTACACGAACAGCAATATGCTGACGAGCACGAGCAGAACGCACAGCGCGATCGCCCAGTACCGCAGCGGATAGATTAAGTCGAACGCGCGGCTTTGCGCCAGAAACACGTCGTCGTGCAAAAGCGGCTGCAAAAGATACGCATGCACGTCGAGCGAAGGATAGTTCTCCGGCTCGTACGCGCCTTCGTACGCATCCTCATACGCGTCCAGCATGGGCGTGGCGGTCGGCAAAGGCGCGCCGTCCTCGGCGCCGGCCGCGTTCTCGTCCCCGTACGCGCCGCCCATAGTCATAGCGGTCGGCGTGGGCGTGACGTCCACGGCACCCGCCGCGTCCTCGACCGCGCCCAACACCGGCGTGGCGGTCGGCAAAGGCGCGCCGTCCTCGACGCCGGCCGCATTCTCATCCCCGACCGCGCCGACCATAGGCATAGCGGTCGGCGTAGGCGTGACATACGCGCGCTCGGCCGTCGCCGCGTACTGCGTCCACGAATCGGCGTTGATGTCCACAACGTCCTCGCCGGAGATGTTCTCGTAGAGCGTGTTGCCCGCCTCGTCCCAAATCGTATAGCGGAAGTTCGTCGCCGCGGGATCGAGCCATTTGTAAAGCGCCGCCGCGTCCTCGCCCGGATTCTGTTTTTCGTAGAGGTATTTCTGCGCGGCCAGGTCGCAGTATTTCCGCGCCGCGTTGTGGCAGAGGCTGCTGTCCGTATAGCTCCGCGCCGCGCCGTCATAGTCGCCGCCCGCAAAGAATGCGGCGTCGGCGGTGCGGTCCGGAACGAGCACATCCCCGTCATAGTAGCCGTCCATCGCAAAGAACGCGACAAGAGCCGCCAGCGCCAGCGCCGCCGCCGAAATGAGGACGAACAGCACGAACGCCGCCGTCTTCGTCCAGAAATTTACCGCAAAGGATTTCATGTTTCCTCCTTCTGAACCTGCATTTTATAGCCGTGGCCCCACACCACCGTGATGTAGCGCGGCTCGGCCGGATTGATCTCGATCTTCTCGCGCAGGTGCCTTATGTGCACGGCGACGATGTTCTCCATGCCCGCCGCGCGCCCGTTCCACACGCGCTCGTAGATCTCGCGCGACGAAAACACGCGGCCGGGCTGCTCCATCAAAAGCTTGAGCACCGAAAACTCGAGCGGCGTCAGCGCGACCTCCTCGCCGTCGACGGAGACGGTCTTTGCGCGCTCGTCGAGCAGAACGCCGCCCACGGCCAAGACCGATTCGCGCCTCTCCAGGCTGCCGAGCTGCGTATAGCGGCGCAGTTGGGATTTTACCCGCGCGAGCAGCTCGACCGGGTTGAACGGCTTTGTCACGTAGTCGTCCGCGCCGATCGTCAGCCCGAGCACCTTGTCGCTGTCCTCGCTCTTGGCCGTCAGCAGTATGATCGGAAAGTTTTTCGTCTCGCGCAGCCGCACCGTGGCCGCGATGCCGGAAAGGCCCGGCATCATGATGTCCAGCAGCGCCAGATGGACCTCGCCCTCGGCCGCGGCTGTCACCGCCTCCGCGCCGGAGCGGCAGAGCACGGTCTCGTACCCCTCGGCGGTCAGATAGATGTTGAGCGCGGAGACGATGTCGGCGTCGTCGTCGCAAACAAGAATTCGGTACATTCGCCCTCCCCGTTTTCCATGCCGTTTTCCTCCTTCATCTTATCCGAAAACTCCTTAAGCCAAAAGCCGCAAAACCATGAAGAAATCATGAAGGTTTTTATCCCCGGATCAGCCAAAAATTGACAAACGCGCGTTCCGGCCCTATCATGATAGCTGGATACATATCCGCATCGTCCGGCCGCGCTGCCGCACGTCACACAACATAAGGAGGGCGCCCATGAGACGACCCCAAAACCACATCCTCTCCGTTCTGCTTTCGGCCACGCTGATTCTCGTGCTGTTCGCCGCGCCGCGGACGGCGCTGGCCGCCGGCGTCACGATCGGCGGCGGCACGTCGACGCTGACCATCTCGTCGACCGGCACGCCCACGAGCACGGCGTGGACCGCGACCTGCGACACGAACGCCGCCCATACCGTGGCGCTGTCCGCGCCGGACGCCTCCGTCGTCTCGATCAGCGGCATGACGCTGACCGCCGCCGGCCCCGGCACCGCAGTCGTGACCGCGGCCTGCGCGACCGACCCGGCCAGCACCGCCACGCGCAGCGTCAGCGTGATCGTCCGGGGCGCGACAAGCGTGTCGAGCCCGACGCTGAGCTTCGACCTCAACAGCTCGTCGCGCACGCAGCCGCTCGTGGCTTCCTACGCGCCCGCCATGTACGCAGCCCCGGCCTACGGCGGCGCGTACACGTGGGTCAGCTCGAACCCCGCCGTCGCGGCGGTGTCCGCCACGGGCGTCGTCACCGCGGTCGGCGTCGGCGGCTGCACGGTGTACGCCATGTTTGCCAACACCGCGGGCTCGGTCACCACGGCCGCGCACTCGGACTGCGCCGTCACGGTCACGGACTCCACGCCGCCGGTCTCGATCTCGCCGTCCGCAGCCTCGCCGTACACATCGTCCGGCACGGTCGTCACGCTCGCGGCCATCTCGACCGGGTCGTTCACCGGCTACGCGTGGAGCGTGCGCGGCGCGGCGGGCGTGATCCCGGCCCTTTCCAGCGCGAGCGGCTCCACAACGTCGTTTACGACCGCGGCCTCCGGCACGGCCTACGTCGACCTCGTCGCAACGACGGCGGCCGGCACCACCGCGACCGCCACGTACACCGTGACGGTCAGCCTGCCGGACCCCTCGCTCGACGTTACGATCAACCACAGCACGCTGACGTGGCTTCGGACAAAGACGACCGCCTACGCCACGCTCACAAACGCCAACGCCGCGGTGCCGAACAACAGCCGCGTCTATTGGTATACGTCCAATAAGAAGGTCGCGACGGTCTCGCCCACGGACAAATATCTCGAAAACGGCGAGGCGACCGCCATCGTGCGCGCCGTGGGCAACGGCACCGTCACGATCAGCGCCGAAACGCGCGAGGGGCGGTTGATCGACTCGGTCAGCGTATTGGTCACGGGCTACAAGTACATCCCGCAGACCGGCCAGGACGTGCGGCTGCTGTACGCCGAGGGCGCGGCGCTCGCCCTGCTCCTTGCCGCCGCGGGAATCGTGTATGTCAAAAACAAAAAAAAGGCACGCTGACGCGCCGAAAAAGCGCGGTAAATCGCTGCTCGCCGCGCTTTTGACGCTCTCGGCCGCGCTCACCGCCGTGCTCGCCGCGCAGGTCTATCTGGTCTACCGGCAGGGCGCGCTGGCGGACGAGAGCGCCGCGCTGCTTTTAAGCGCGTTCTCCGACCGCGCAAGCGCTTCGCCCGCGGCGGCGACGGCCCCGCCGTCCGGCGCGCCCGGCAAAACGCCGGGACCGGAGGACGCGGATGCTGCGGATACTATGGAGAGTCCGGAACCGGCCGCGGAGCCGGTCATACCGCCCGTCGACGCGGCCGCCGCGGAGGGCGCGGACGAGCACCGGCTCATTGACGGCTCCGCCGCCATCGACGAGACCGCCGTCTACGTGCAGCCCGACGCGCCGGAAATCGAGGCGCGCGACGCGATCATCCAAAGGGTCGTTGCCGCCGTGGGCGAGGACGGCGTGATCGGCGTTTTGAGCATTCCGGAGCTTGATGTCGAGCTGCCCGTGATCGGCAAGTGGTCCTACGACCTGCTCAAGCTCTCGGTCTGCCGCTACCGCGGCCCCGACGCCAACGGGGTGGGCAACCTCGTCGTCCTCGGCCACAACTACAAGAGCGGCGCGCACTTCGGCAAGCTCGACCGGCTCAAGGTCGGCAGCGAGCTGTTTTTGACCGATACGAACAGCCGGAAGCTGCGCTACGTCGTCTACGAGATCGAGACCGTCGAGCCTACGGCGTTTTCCGAGCTCGAGCAGTACCGCGGCGGGCGCGGGCTGACGCTCGTGACCTGCGTCAACAGCGGCACGCAGCGCCAGGTTTTCCGCTGCGAGCAGGTTGACGGGTAACGGCTCCCCGGTTTTATATTGGGAGAGCGTGGGTTGCCGCTTGTAACCCGCCGTTTGTCCGGCGGGCGCGGAGGACTGGCAAATAATGGCTCACCGATTTGTATAAAAGAACGCGCTCTTACGCCCATGCCCCGCGGTTGCCGGCGGCGCGCAGCGCCGTATCTTTTGCGGCGGGCGGATGGATCAATCGATCGCTTCTTAATTTATTCAATGTTTATTCACAGAATGTTGCTTGGTTTCCCGCCCTCCGTCAAGCCGCGCGGCTTGACAAAACGGATGCCGTTTTCTATCATGAGAGGTGTTTATTGCGTTGTATTCCACACAGGAGAGGCCCGGGCTGCTCCGCCAAAATGAAGGGGGAATTTGAATCATGAAAGTCAAAAACAAGGTTTTGACCGCCGCGCTGGCGCTGGCGTTCGCCGTCGCGCTGATCGTGGCGCCGCACGCGGCCAAAGCGGTCATCTCTTCTTTGACGCTCTCGACCTATGAGCACAGCTTCACGCTTGACAGCGCGGGCGTCCAGCTCGGCTCCGATCTGAGCCTGACGGCCGCCCACGTGATCGAGGTCAGCGACGCCGACGGCGTCGACTGGTCCGTCGCAAGCGGCAGCTCCGTCACGCTCATTCCCGACGGGGTGGACCCGCTGCACAAGGTCACCGTCCGCGCCAACGGCATCCCCGGCGTCTCCTATGTGCGCGCCACGTCCAAGGCCGTCGACGGCAGCGGTAACCACCTGACGCAGGACTGCAAGATCATCGTGCGCCAGAACGTGGACGTCAATATCACGACCGGGCCGCTCTCATTGAATGCCGGCGAGCCTTCGTATGCCGTCGCCGCAACCGTCACGCCGGGCACGCTCGGCTCCGACAAGTATAAGCTCGTGTGGACAAGCTCCAACGACAGCATCGCGACGGTGTCGCCCTCTTCGCTGCCCTCTCTGACCGCTTCGGTCACGGCGGGTACGCACGCGGGCTCCGCCACCATCACCGCCAAGGTCGTCTCGCTCGACGGCACCTATATCGGCGGCGCGCAGGACACGCTGGGGGTCACCGTTTTCAATGCGAATCCCTATCTCGTGCTGTCCAGCTCGCAGACGTCGTTTGCGGACTACGGACTCGTGCAGACCGTGGCGCTCGCGCTGTATAACGGCGGCTCCGGCACAAACTACGCCGCCGAAGCCGACATCAAGTGGACGCTGAGCAACAACGACGTGATCACGCTCTCGAGCAGCTCCGCCGCGCTCTCCTCGAGCGCCGGCACCGCGACGTTCACGACCAAGAAGAACGGCTCGGTCAAGCTGACCGCGGCGATCAAGGACGTGTACGGCAACTACACGCTGTCCGACTCGATCACGATCACCGTGGCCAAGCCCGTGCCCACGCTCAGCCTTGACGGCGACTCCAATATGAACGCCTCGAACCGCAACGGCTACCTGACCGCCACGCTGACGCAGAACCCGGGCAGCGCCGTCGCGAGCAACGCCGCGCTGCGCTGGAGCATCGACAAAAGCAAGCTTGCGACCGTCACCGGCGACGCGAACATGACGAATTACTCCGCCAATGCGACCGTGCATTCGCTCTACAACGGCACGATCCGCGTCACGGTCGCGCTGCGCAGCGACAGCTCCGTGTCGACATACCACACGATGTACATTACGGGGCTCTCCTACCTGCCGCAGACCGGCCAGGACAGCACGGTCCTGTACATCGTCGGCGGCGCCTGCCTCGTCCTGTTCGCGACCGCGGGGGTCCTGTATGCCAGAAGAAAAAAGAACGCGCAGCGTGCGTAACGCCGCGCCGAAACAAAAAAGCGCCGAAGAACGCCGCAACGTCGCCGCCGAGGGCGGCGACGTTGCCGTATCCGGCGGCAGCGGCGCAGCGGCGGACGGCCTGACGGCCAACGAGACGGACATCGTCGCGAGCGCGGCCGCGGCCTGGAGCGGCGGCGCGAACGGCCATACCCCCCACGCGGCGCAGGCCGCCGAAGGCGTGGACGGCGCGGTCTTTACCGCGGACGGGCCAGCGGCCGCGGACGGCTTCGATGCCGGCGCGCCCGCGGACAAGCCCGCACTGGACGAAGCCGCCGCGGACGAAGCTTTGGACGCGCTTTCAAACGCGGACGAGATTGCGGCGGGTGGGCGCGAAGCGATTGACGCGGACGCCGCCGGCACGGCGCCGGCCGTTCGGCGTCCCGGCAGACCGCGCCGCGCGGTTTCGGGTCCCCTCGGCGCGCCCGCGGACGGCGGTAAAGTTTCGGACACAGGCGCACCCGCGGACGATCGCGGGGCGGACGAGGCGGAAGCCGGCATCGCGGCCCCCGCCGCGCATCGCTCCGACGGGCCGTATCGCGCGGGTCCGGAGTCCGCGGCCGAAACCCCGGACGATGACGAAGAATTTGCGCGGGACGGCGATCCTCCGCGTATGCGCAGGGCCGCGGCATCGCATCCGCCGGCGCGCCTGCCCGGCGGCGCGGCGCACCGCGTCGCGCCCGGCCGCGCATCGGCCCCGGCCCGCGCGCAGCGTCCGCCCGTACGCAAAAAGGACGCTCCGGCGCAGGCGCCGCGGCGCTCGGCTCCCGCACCCGCAAAGTCCGGCCGCAAAAAGCGCAAAAACCGCCTCGACGTCGGCGAGACCAATCTTTTGATCATCAAGATCTGCCTTGCGGCGGGGCTTTTGCTGGCGCTCGCGCTCGTGATTATATCCGTCGTCATGGTCCAGCGCGGTAAAAAAGCCGAGCAATACGCCGACCAGCTGCTGCAGGCGTACCAGGAAAAGCAGTCGACCGCCACCCCTGCCGTCGCGACCGATACGCCCGATGCCACGGAGTCCGCGTCCCCCGCGCCGACCGATACCGCGGAGCCCGCCGCGTCGACCGATCCGCTGGCCGACGCCGAAGCCATGGCCCTGGCCAACGAGCACGCGTTTGCCGACGACTCGCACGAGAACGTCGACGAGACCGCCGATTACGTCCAGCCCGACGCGCCCGACGAGTCCGATGCCGAAAAGATCATAGCTTCGGTCGTCGGCAAGGTCGGCGAGGACGGCATCATAGGCGTGCTCAAGATTCCCGTCATCAATGTCGAGCTGCCCGTGATCGGCAAGTGGTCCTACTCGCTGCTCAAGATCTCCGTCTGCCGCTATAAGGGGCCGTCCGCCAACGCCAAGGGCAACCTCGTCATTATCGGCCACAACTATAAGAGCGGCGCGCACTTCGGCAACCTTGACGAGCTCAAGATCGGCAGCGCCGTCTATTTGACCGATACCGACAGCAACCGCGTGCGCTACGAGGTCTACGATATGGACACGATCGAGCCCGATTCGTTCAGCGCGCTGAACGATTATAAAGGCAAGGCCGGCCTGACGCTCATGACCTGCAAAAACTCCGGCAACAGCCGCCTCGTCGTCCGCTGCGTGCAGAAGGACGTGGAATTGCCCGGGCCGCGGTAACGGGAATTTGAATAGGTACGAGAAAGCGGCCCGCCTTCCGGCGGGCCGCTTTGTTTGCTGGAAAAAAGGAACGGTGGGAACGTTGCTCTTTTGCGGGGGCTCTGCCCCCGCACCCCTGCCAAAGGGACCAGTCCCTTTGGAATCCCGCAGGACGGCTTGATGAACCGTTCGGGTTTCCAAAGGGGGCCGAAGCTGAGCGCCGCCTGTGGCGGATGAAGCGAAGCGCAGGCCCAGTGAGCAAGGGAGCACAGGCCCAAAGGGGCGTGTGCGACCATTGCGAACTGTGGACTGTTCCTCCTTTGGCAGGGGCTTGGGGACGGAGTCCCCAACGTACCCCCGTACCCGTTCCCCGTACTCCCGTACCCCTGCTTACAGCCGTTCCTCAAGTTTCTTTTTGACGCGCTGGATGGCGTTGTCCACGCATTTGGTGCTCTTGCCGAGCGCGTTGGCGATATGCTGGTAGGAATAGCCCTGCAGATACAGCTCGAGCGCGTTCTTTTCGAGCCGCGAGAGCATCTGTTCGATGCTGGCGGCGACGGCCTCATAATTTTCGCGGCCGATCAGCGTCTCCTCGGGGTCGCTGACGTGCGCGGACTGGATCACGTCGATCAGCGTGCGCTCCGACTCGCCGTCGAAGACCTGGCGGTTGAGCGAGACGTAGGTATTGAGCGGCATGTGTTTTTTGCGCGTGGCGCTCTTGATGGCGGTGATGATCTGGCGCGTGATGCACAGCTCCGCAAACGCCCGGAACGACGTCTGCTTGTCGAAGTCGTAATCGCACACGGCCTTGTACAGGCCGATCATACCCTCCTGAATGATGTCCTCGCGGTCGGCGCCCACGAGAAAATACGTGCGCGCCTTGCTGCGCACGATCTGCTTGTAGCTGCCGTACAGCCTGTCTTCCGCTTCGGCGTCGCCCTGACGGATGCGGCGGATCAGCTCCTCGTCGGCCAGGGCGGCGTAATCAAGTGCGTGCGTTGTCCTGTCTCCTTTTTTCAAACATCAGTATCGCCGCGGCCACGGACGCGTTGAGCGAGCCGATGTGGCCGGTCATGGGGATCGACACAAGGAAATCGCAGCTCTCGCGCACGAGCCGGGACAGCCCGTCGCCTTCCGCGCCGACGACGAGCACGAGCGGCCCGGTCATGCTCTGCATCGACATGGGCGTGCCGTCCATATCGGCGCCGGCGATCCAAAGACCCGCCTGCTTGAGCTCCTTGAGCGTCTCGGTTATATTCGTGACGCGCGCGACGGGCATGTGCTCGACCGCGCCGGCGGAGGCTTTGACGGCGGCGCTGGTCACGGACGCGGAGCGGCGCTTGCCGATCACGACGCCGTGCGCGCCCGCGCAGTCCGCGCTGCGGATGATCGAGCCAAGGTTATGCGGGTCCTGAATCTCGTCGAGCACGATCACGAACGGTTCCTCGCCCTTGTCCTTGGCGGCGGCAAGGATGTCCGCGACCGTGCAATAGCTCACGCCCGCGGCATAGGCGACGATGCCCTGGTGGTTGGCCGTTTTGCCGCCGTGCCCGAACGGCATGCACAGCTCGTCGAGCTTTTTTTTGTCCACCTCGCGGATTAAAAGCCTGCGGTCGCGCGCAAGGTCCACCGTCTCGCGCAGCGAACCGTCCGGCCCTTCCATGACCAGGATACGGTCGATGCTGCGGCCGCTCTTGACGGCCTCGCGCACGGCGTTGCGGCCGATGATCAGGTACGGCAGCTCGTCCGTCTCGTCCTGCCTGCCCGGCAGGTTCTCCTCGCCGTCCTGGGCAATCCGCCTGCCGTAATACGAACCGCCGCCCTCGCGCGGCGCTCGCTGGTACGCGGGCTTGTCGCCGTAGGGCTTTTGCTCGCCGTTGTCGAAGCTCTTGCGGTAGCCGGGTTTGTCGCCGTAGGGTTTTTTCTCGCCGTTGTCGAAGCTCTTGCGGTAGCCGGGTTTGTCGCCGTAGGGCTTTTGTTCGCCGTTGTCAAAGCTCTTGCGATAGCCGGGTTTGTCGCCGTAGGGCTTTTGCTCGCCGTTGTCGAAGCTCTTGCGATAGCCGGGTTTATCGCCGTACGGCTTTTGTTCGCCGTTGTCGAAGCTCTTGCGATAGCCCGGTTTATCGCCGTAGGGCCGGCCGTCCGCGGAACCCTGCGCGCGGTAGCCGTCCGGTCCGCCGGAACCGCCCCGCGGGCCGTTGAAGTTCTTCTTGTAACCCGGTTTGTCGCCGTAGGGCCGGCCGTCCGCGGAACCCTGCGCGCGGTAGCCGTCCGGCCCGCCGGAACCGCCCCGCGGGCCGTTGAAGTTCTTCTTGTAACCCGGTTTATCGCCGTAGGGCCG
>CAZKGE010000023.1:14440-16037 GCA_964552065.1 uncultured Oscillospiraceae bacterium
CCCGGTTTATCGCCGTAGGGCCGGCCGTCCGCGGAACCCTGCGCGCGGTAGCCGTCCGGCCCGCCGGAACCGCCCCGCGGGCCGTTGAAGTTCTTCTTGTAACCCGGTTTATCGCCGTAGGGCCGCTGCTCGGCGTTATCGGCGCTCTTTCTATACCCGGGCTTGTCCGCCGCACCGCCGAAGTCCTTTTTATACCCGGGCTTGTCCGCCGCACCGCCAAAGTCCTTCTTGTAGCCGGGCTTGCCGTACGGTTTCTGACCGGCACCGCCCTTTGCGCCGTACCCGCCCTTGCCGCCCGATTGGTTCGGGCCGCGGCCCTTCGTTTCCCCGGGCTTGCCGGGGCCGGACCGTTTATTCTGCATGTTTCTCTTCCTCCCATGCCGCGCGCATCAGCTCCGCGATGCGCTCGTCCTTCCCTTTCATAAACAGATACCCGATCAGCGCCTCCAGCGCCGACGCCGCGTGATAGTCCGCGCCCGACGCGTTCTTCGGCACCGTGCCGCTGTGCGCGTTGCGCCCGCGCCGGAACACCGCGCGCTCCTCGTCCGAGAGCAGCCCCTCGAGCCGCCGCGCCGCCGCCGCCTGCCCCGCCGCGCATACATACCGGATCGCCGCCGTGTGCAGCGCGTGCGGCTGCATGTTCCTCGTGTGAATCAGAAACGCGCGCACGTACAGATCGTATACCGTGTCCCCGATGTACGCGAGCGTCAGCGCCGGCAGTTGCCCCGCGTCCGGCGTCCCGCTGTCCGGGAACGCGCGCTTCACCGTTTCCTGCATGCTCATGCAAGTATTGTAACCGCTGCGGCGCGCCATAGCAAATCCTTTTCCGCGCGGCGCGGGTTTTTGTTTACGCGCACACGAAAAGCGGTCAAAACGGCGCGGTTTCGCGGTAAAAAAAGACCCGTCGGAACGGCGGGGCGGATGGTGGGGGACGGTTGAGGGCTTCGCTTCATCCGTCACAGGCGGCGCTCAGCTTCAGCCCTCCCGAGCTCCCGCTTCTTTTCTTAAAAAAAAGAAGCAAAAGATGCGAGAAAGATGCTGGGTTCTTTTAATAGGTGAGCTGGCGGCACACCTTTTTTTCTTTTGAATTTGATACGATATTATTAATACGGATAAGGAGGATGCAAGAATGGCATGTTTGTTCGGACACAAACTGGAAAACGGCAAATGTGTACGCTGCGGCGCCGCTATGATTTCGGGTGTGCTGACGCCCGAGGAAACGGGAAAAGTCATTGAATTTCTGGATACTTATAAGCTCCTGTATGGGCGGCTTGCCTATGAAGGCAAAGGGGAAGCAAGAAAATTAGGCGCAGATGCGACGCAGATGTTTGCCACATTAAAAGCATTCTTTGAAACATTCGACAAAACGTATGACAAAGCGACGTGGAAAACCACGTTGCATGTTTTGATTGGCTTTCAAAACGCACTGCCGGAAGTTTTAAGCGAAGGGATTGTACCGGCAACAAACAAAATTGGACAATACTTGGAAAGCTCGCCACGCTAAAGTCCGTCTCAGCAAAAAAAGACCCGCCGGAAGCGGGGATGGAAACGGAGGAAAGGAATGTTCGAGGGCTCCCCACAGTTCGCAATGGTCGCG
>CAZKGE010000024.1:0-15595 GCA_964552065.1 uncultured Oscillospiraceae bacterium
TCACGCTGGAGGAGTACGAGCAGAACTATGCCGAGTGGCTGACGGCCATGGGCATTAAATAACCGACGGGCCGCGCAGGTAACCGGAGACAGGATTCTGCGGGGAATCCCTGCAAAAACGCGGGGGTTCCCCGCCCGATTATGGGGGAACGATATGGTCAAATATCTTACCAAGCGCACTTTGCGCTCCCTTTTGACGCTGCTCATCATACTGACCATCGTGATCATACTTGTCCGCCAGATGCCGATCGAGGGCTATTTTCAAAACTACGAAAAGCTCTCGCAGGCGCAAATTAAGGCGGGCCTCCACCAGATGGGCCTCGACCGGCCCATGCATGTCCAAATTCTGAGCTTCTTTAAAAAACTGCTCTTACATGGCGATCTCGGCACGTCGATGGTGTACCGCAACAACGTGCCGGTCACCGAGGTGCTCAAGACCAAGGTCCCGTTCTCCATCAAGCTTGGCGCGATGTCGATTCTGCTCGGCATCGTGTTCGGCCTGCCGCTGGGCGTTATTATGGCGCGCTATAAGGATAAATTCCCGGACCATCTCGGCACCGTTTTCATCGTATTCATCGAGGCCGTGCCCGCGGCGGTGTACTATCTGTTCATCCAGCTGTACGGCACGGAGCTGTTCCACATAAAGATGCTGTTCGACCCATCAAACTGGAAGGCGTGGGTGCTGCCCGTCGTGTCCATGAGCCTCGGCAACATCACGTACTACGCCATGTGGCTTCGGCGCTACATGGTGGACGAATCGACGCGCGACTACGTGCAGCTGGCCAAGATCAAGGGCGTGCCGCGAAACCAGATCATGTTCCGGCACATCTTCCGCAACGCGTTCGTGCCCATGGCGCAGTACCTGCCCACGTCGTTTCTCAACACCGTGATCGGCTCGATCTATATCGAATCGCTCTATTCCATTCCCGGCATGGGCGGCCTGCTCGTCGACGTGGTCAAAAAGCAGGACAACACCATGGTGCAGGGCATCGTGCTTTTGTACGCTACGGTGGGCATCATCGGCCTGATCCTCGGCGATATCCTGATGGTACTGTTCGATCCCCGCATCAGCTTTGCCGAGAAAGGGGGGAACCGGTAATGGGCATGAAGAACCTGCCGATGACAAAGAAGCTCGAATCGAGCCTTTGCGACGAGGCAAAGCGCGGCCTGACCGACGCAAAGGCGTTCACGATCGTACCGTTCAACGCCGCGGAGGTCGAGCGCACGGGCTACTCGAACTACTCCTACTGGCGCAGCACGTTCCGCGCGTTCTCAAGGAACCTTGTGGCGATGTGCCTTGTTGCCATCGTAGCGCTGCTTGTGGCGTTTACGTTCGTGCAGCCGCGTCTGCCCGACCAGATCGACGCGTTCCAGATCAACAACGACCCCTCCACGGGATTGCCGTACCGCAACGTGCCGCCCGGCGAAACCCGCGAACTTCTGGACGGCCGGATGTTCCTCTTTGTGATGGGCACGAACTCGATCGGCCAGGACCTGTGGGCCAACCTCTGGTCCGGCACGCGCGTGTCGCTGTTCATCGCGGTGACCGTGGCCGCGATCGAGGCGGCCGTGGGCATCCTCGTCGGCGTGCTGTGGGGCTATGTGCGAAAGCTCGATTTTCTGTTTACCGAGCTGTACAACGTGCTCGACAACATCCCCATCACGATCGTGCTGATACTCGTGGCTTACATCCCGATGCCGAACGTGCCGGTGCTGCTCAAGCTCATCATCGCCATGTCGTGCACGAGCTGGATCGGCATGGCCCGGTTTGTGCGCAACATGATCATCATCATCAGGGACCGCGAATACAACCTCGCCTCGCGCTGCCTCGGCACGGGCACGTTCCGCATCATCACGAAGAACCTTCTGCCGTACCTGGTCTCGGTCATCATGCTGCGCATGGCGCTCGCCATCCCGGCCAACATCGGCTACGAGGTGTTCATCACCTATATCGGCCTTGGACTGCCGCCGAGCATCCCGTCGCTCGGGAACCTGGTCAACATGGGCAGGCAGCTCATGATGAGCCCGGCGCTAAGGTACCAGCTGATCTACCCCACGATCATACTCTCCGTCATCACAATCTCGTTCTACGTCATCGGCAACGCGTTCTCCGACGCTGCCGATCCGAAGAACCACGTGTAAGGGGGATAAGCGGCATGGAAGAACGAAGGAACGTCATCCTCTCCGTGCGCGAGCTGAACGTCAAGTTCAACCTGCGCGGCCGCGTGCTGCACGCCATCCGCGGCGTCAACCTCGACGTATACCGCGGCGAGAGCTTAGCCATCGTCGGGGAGTCCGGCTGCGGCAAGAGCGTGCTGAACAAGAACTTCATCGGCCTGCTCGACCAAAACGGCTTCATCGAGAGCGGCGAGATCCGCTACTATGGCATCAAGGGCGAGGACATCGACCTGGCCCAATACCGCGGCGAGCGCGACTGGCTGCGTATCCGCGGCGGCGAGATCTGCATGATATTGCAGGACCCCATGACGAGCCTGAACCCGCTCAAGACCATCGGCAGCCAGATCGCCGAAGCCATCCGCATTCACCAGAAGCTTGCGGGCAGGGCGCTGCATGACGCGGTCGTGCAGGCGCTTTCCGACGTGGGCATCGAGGAGCCGGAGCGCCGCGCGCGCCAATACCCGCACGAGTTTTCCGGCGGCATGCGGCAGCGCGTGGTGATCGCCATCGCGATTGCATGCAAGCCGAAGATATTGATCTGCGACGAGCCCACGACCGCGCTCGACGTCACGATCCAGGCGCAGATCCTGGAGCTGCTCAAAAAACTCAAGAAGAAATACGATCTCACGATCATATTCATCACGCACGACCTCGGCGTCGTAGCCAACATCGCCGACCGCGTCGCGGTCATGTACGCGGGCGACATCGTCGAGATTGGGCTTGCAAACGAGGTCTACTACGACCCGCGCCATCCGTACACGTGGGCGCTGTTGAGCTCGCTCCCGCAGCTCGGCGTCAAGGGCCAGGACCTGTATTCGATCAAGGGCACGCCGCCGAACCTGTTTGTGGAGCTTTGCGGCGACGCGTTTGCCGCGCGCAACCCCTCCGCGCTCGCCATCGACTTTGTCGAGCGCCCGCCGTACTTCGACATTACGGAAACGCACAAGGCGCGCACGTGGCTGCTCGATCCGCGCGCGCCGGGCGTGGAGCCGCCCGTCCACATTCAGAATCTGCGAACGCAGCATAAAAGGGGGTGAGCGCGGTGGAAGGTAAGCGTGAGGTATTGCTGTCCGTGCGTGACCTCGAGGTCACGTTCGGTTCGCGATTCCATCCGTTCAAGGCGGTGCGCGGCGTGTCGTTCGACATCTACCGCGGCGAGACGTTCGGCCTCGTGGGCGAGTCCGGCTCCGGCAAGACGACGATCGGCCGCGCGATCATGCGCATCCACAGGCCGAGCGGCGGCGAGGTTCTCTACAAGGGCGAGCGCATCAGCGGCAGGATCAGCCGCGAGCTGGACCGCAGGGTGATCTCCGAGATTCAGATGATATTCCAGGACCCCATGGCGAGCCTGAACGAGCGCGCCAAGGTCGACTATATCGTCGCCGAGGGCACATATAATACGAAAAAACGGCTGGCAAGGACCGAACGCGCCGCGCTCGTGGAACAGTCGCTGCTCGAGGTGGGGCTGCTGCCGGAGTTTGCGAGCCGCTTCCCGCACGAGTTCTCCGGCGGGCAGCGGCAGCGCATCGGCATTGCGCGCGCGCTGATTATGGAGCCGCAGTTCATCATCGCGGACGAACCGATCTCCGCGCTCGACGTGTCGATCCGCGCGCAGGTGCTCAACCTCATGAGCAAGCTGCAAAAGGAGCGGGGATTGACGTACCTGTTCATCGCGCACGATTTGTCGGTCATGCGCTTTATCTCGGACCGCATCGCGGTCATCCACCGCGGCACGATCGTGGAGCTGGCGAGAAGCGAGAAGCTGTTTGCCCACCCGCTGCACCCGTATACGAAGGCGCTGCTCTCCGCGCTGCCGCTGGCCGACCCGGAGCGCGAGAAGAAGAAGGTGCTCGTCACCTATGATGCGAAAAAACACGATTACTCGGCCGACAAGCCCGTTTGGGCGGAGCTGGAGCCGGGGCATTTCGTGCTCGGCAGCCGGGGGGAGCTGGACGGCTACCGGAAGGAGCTGGAGCAATGAGCACACTCGGTACCGCGCTGATTCACTCGATGATCGCGCCGCTGTACTGCACGTTCGCGCGCGGCGGCGAGCTGGACGACGAGGCGCTCTACGGCATGAAGGTCGAGCTGCTCGAAGCGTGCGCGGACGATTTCTACCGCATCCGCGCGCCGTATGGCTACGAGACCTGCTGCGGCGCGGAGCACCTGTGCTTCGACGCGGCGGAGATCGAACGTTACGATCCCCAAAACCGCAAAATGGCCGCCTCCGCGACGCTCGACGTCATGGCCGCGCCGAACGTGCGCGCGGGGCATCTTTTGACGCTGACGCTCGGCGCGACACTCGAGGTGCTAAGCGCGGACGAGAGCGGCTGGACGCGCGTGCGGCTCATCGGCGGGCGCGAGGGGTACGTGCGCAGCGCGCACCTTTGCGCGTTTCATACGAAGATGCACGGCGACGAACCGCATTTCCGGGACAGCGTGGTCGCGTGGGCGAGGCGCTTCCTCGGCGCGCAGTACCGCTGGGGCGGGCGGACGCCGCTCGGCGTCGACTGCTCGGGCCTTTGCTCCGCGGCGTACTACATCAACGGCGTGTCGATCTACCGCAACGCGTCGATTCAGGACGGGTACCCGATCCGTCCGATCGCGCGCGAACGGATGCAGAAGGGCGACCTGCTGTTCTTTGCCGGGCACGTCGCCATGTACATGGGCGGCGGGAAGTATATCCACGCGACCGGCCGCGCGGGCGACGACGGCGTGGTGATCAACAGCCTCGATCCGGCCGATCCCGACTACCGCGAAGACTTGGCAAACGGAATCCTTGCGATCGGCTCGATCTTCTGAGCTTTATGTTTGACCACCCGCCATGCCGGCATGGCGGGACTCAACAAAAAAAGAGCCCACGCTTGGCTTAAACTCTCCCGGCTCCAATTGCCATCGAGCGTCAAGCATGGACTCAATGACAGGATAGCGCATCGCAAAAATCCTGTCAATATACAATATGCGCAGAACGGCCCGAAACAACACTTGCTTTCCGCCGGCGCCGGCGGCCAGGCCCGCTGCGGACCCGCGCGTCCCGAAGGCTTGCCGGACGGGAAAGCGGGGGAGCTTTTCGGGCGTATCTATCGAAAACAGGAGGTGCGCTCCCATGGGCGTCAACGAGTATTTCAGGTATCTTTCCGTCGGTCTTCCGGCCGACATCGAGCGCTGCAAGCAGCACGGCGACTTTGCGCGCGCAATCCGGCTGATCAATAACAGGCTTCTTGGCGACGCGCCCGAGCCGCTGAAAAAATGCCTGACCGTCGAGCGCGAGATTTTGCGACGCCTGGCCGACAGCTATCCGTACACGCGCGAGCAGGCGCTTTCGATCATCCGCGCGGACGTGCCGGACTTTTCCGACGCGGAGTTCGACGCGTATGTTGACGATCGGAAGATCGACTGGCTCTATGTCGGCGGCGAGGAGCGGTATTTCGAGCGCTTCTGCCAGACGCTCCTCAAGGTGAACGTCGACTTCGCGCGACGCGCAGCCGCGCACCGCAAGAAGGACGCGGACGATGAGGTGGCCGAAAAGGAGCGCGCGCTCCTTGCCGATACGATAGGGGAGATGCAAAAGAACGGCCGTGCCAGCTACCGCTTCCGCATCCGCGCGTCGCTGAAAGTAAACGACGAGAAATTCGTGCCCGGCAAAGAGCTGCGCGTATACCTGCCCGTGCCCGCGGCCTGCCGGCAGACGAGCGGCATCGTGCTGCACGACATGACCGACCTGCCGCACCGGCTCGCGCCCGAGACCGCGGCGCAGCGCACGGTCTGCTTTATCGCCGCGCCAAAGGAGAACACGGAGTTCTTTGTCGACTACTCGTTCACAAACACCGTCTATCACACGGACGCGTACCACGCGGTCGGCCATCCGGGTGTCTACGACTTCGACGTGCACGAGCAGCAGCCGCACATCGTGTTCCCGCCGTATATCCAGGAGCTTGTCCGCTCGCTTTGCGCGCACACGGACGACCCCATGGAGAAGGCGCGCAGCTTCTACGACTTTATCACGAAGAACGTGAAGTACTCGTTCATGCGCGAGTATTTCTGTTTAACCGGCATCGCGGAGAACTGCGCGCGGAGCCTTACCGGGGACTGCGGCGTGCAGGCGCTTTTGTTCATTACGCTGTGCCGCGCGGCGGGCATCCCGGCCCGGTGGCAGAGCGCGCTGTTTGCTTCGCCGCTATCCGTCGGCGCGCACGACTGGGCGGAGTTCTACGTCGAGCCGTACGGCTGGCTGTTTGCGGACCCGTCGTTCGGCGGCGGCTCGGAGCGGCTGGGCAACGAAGCGCAGCGGCAGTTCTATTTCGGCAACCTCGACCCGTTCCGCATGGTCGCCAACCGGGAGTTCTACGCGCCGTTCGCGCCGGACATGGCGTTTTTCCGCACCGACCCGTACGACAACCAGACGGGCGAGGCCGAGTACGAGGACGGCCCGCTGCTCCATGACGACTGTGCGCGCAGCCAGGTGATGCTGGACTGGAAAAAAATCGTGTAGCGCGGCGTTTTAAGACTGGATTTTCGTTCCGGGCGGCACATTTTTGGTGTATAATCGGTTTCATAGCGACAAAGAATGGAGAGCCGGAAGCCTTCCCATTTTAAGGAACGTCTCCGGCGACGTATGAAGCCATGAAGCTGATCGATCTGCATGCGGACACCGTGTCCGGCCTCTTTGTCACGCGCAGCACAAACCTTGACTGCGCGCCGGAGATGTGCGTCGACCTCGAGCGCCTGAAAAAGGCGGACTCGCTCGTGCAGTGCTTTTCGCTGTTCAACGAGGACCTCGACCCCGACACGTTCGAGGGCTGGAAGGCGTTCTACGCGTTCTACCGCGAGATCCTGGCAAAGCACGAGGACAAGCTCGCCGTGATCCTGCATTACGACGACATCGCGCGCGCAAGAGGCGAGGGGAAGGTCGGCGTGATGATCACCGTCGAGGACGCGCGGCCCTGTTTCGGCGACGTGGGGCGGCTCGACGAGATGGTGGCCTTCGGCGCGCGCATCCTCTCGCTGACGTGGAACTACGAGACCTGCTTTGCGTACCCAAACAGCGCCGATAAGGACGAGCACCTGCGGGGCCTAAAGCCCCTTGGCCGCGAGGCGGTCGAGCGGCTGAACGGGCTGCCGTGCCTGCTCGACGTGTCGCATCTCTCGCTCGGCGGCACGCTCGAGGCGCTGAAACTTTCCCGCAAGCCCGTCGTCGCGTCGCACTCGAACGCGTATGCCGTCACCCCGCACCAGCGCAACCTAACGGACGAGGAGATTCGCGGCATCGCCGACACCGGCGGCGTCGTCGGCATCAATCTTCTGCCGGAGTTTTTGAGCGCGGACGGCGAGGCGGACTTTGAAAAGACTGCGCGCCACATTTCTCACATCCGCAAAGTCGGCGGCGACGATGTGCTCTCCATCGGTACGGACTTCGACGGCTTCGAGCATCCGCACCAGGACATTCGCGACGTGTCCGACATGCCCAAGTGGGCGGACTGGCTGCTTGGCCACGGATACGGTACGGACTTTGTCGAGGGGATGTTCTATAAAAACGCCCTTCGCGTATTTCGGGAGGTGCTCCGGTAATGGCCAGGGAATGCAGGCGGATTCGCGAATGGATGGACGTGCCGGGCAGGCTTGAGCCGGGGGAGCGCAACGCGATCACCGACGTGCCGGGCGTGCTCGTGGGACATAAGACGATATGGAAGGGCGACTCCGTGCGCACGGGCGTGACGGTGATTCGCCCGCACGGCGGCGACGCATACCATGTGCAGACGCCCTGCGCCGTGTACGCGGGCAACGGCTACGGAAAGCTGACCGGCGGCATGCAGGTGGCGGAGCTCGGCGTGCTCGAGTCGATGATCGGCCTGACGAACACGCTGTCCGTGCCGCAGGTAATGCAGGGCATCCTGATGGCGCAGCAGCCGCTGATGGCGCCCGGCGACGGCACGATGAACGTGCTCGTCGGCGAGACGAACGACGGGTTTCTAAACGACATCCGCGGCTTCCACGTCACGCCCGCGCACGTGCTCGAGGCGATCTCCGCGTTCTCGGCGGACGTGCCGGAGGGCGCGGTCGGCGCGGGCACCGGCACGACGTGCTACGGCTTTAAGGGCGGCATCGGCACCGCGTCGCGCGTCGTGCGCGGCAGGTACCTCGGCGAGAAGAAGGATTACATTGTCGGCGCGCTTTTGCAGACGAACTTCGGCGGGAACCTGAATATCTACGGCCGCCAGCTTCCGTTCGAGCCGCTGCCGGAGCCGGACCCCGCGGGCTCGTGCATGATCATCCTCGCGACCGACGCGCCGGTCGACGCGCGGCAGCTTCTGCGCATCGCCAAGCGCGGCGTCGTCGGCATGGCGATGACCGGCTCGTATTTAAGCAACGGCAGCGGCGACTTTGCGGTCGCGTTCTCGAACTGCGCGGAGAACCTCTACGATTCGCGCGACGCGCATATCCACGCGTATGCGCGGCTGTCCGATTCGCAGCTGAACCCCCTGTTCGAGGCTGTCGTGGACGCCGCGCGCGAGGCGGTGTACAACTCCCTGACCATGGCGGTCGACGTTGCGGGCTACCAGGGCAACCGCCGCGACGCGTTCGACATCACAGCCTACGCGAAGCTCATTCCGCTGAAATAGGAGGACGCGCTTGGACGCATTTGAGATTCTGTCCGACCTGACCGCGATCTGCGGCGTGACCGGCGCCGAGGAGCGCGTTGCGGACGCGGTGGAGCGGTATTTTGGCCGCTTTACCGGCAACGTTCGCCGCGACGCGCTCGGCAACGTGGTCGGGGTTCTCGGGAGCAGGGGGCCCACGCTGCTCGTCTGCGCGCATATGGACGAGGTCGGCATGCTGGTGACGAAGATCGAGGACGACGGCCTGCTGCGCCTCTGCGCGGCGGGCGGTGTGGACGCGCGCGTGCTGCCCGGGCACGAGGTGCACGTGCACGGAAAAAAGACGCTGCCCGCCGTCGTCGGCGCGACGCCGCCGCACCTGGCCGAAGGCGACGAGCCGTCCGCGTATACGTTCGACGAACTGCTCTGCGACACGGGGCTGAGTCCGGAGCACGTGCGGGCGCTCGTCTCGGTCGGCGACGCCGTCACCTACGCGCTCGTCCCGCCGGTGCGCCTGCAAAACGGCCGCGCCGCGGGCAAGAGCTTCGACGACCGCGCGCTGATTGCGGCCGAGATCCTCGCCATGGAGCGGCTTTTCGGCGAGGACCTCAACTGCCGCGTCGCGTTCGCCGCCACGACGCAGGAGGAGGTCGGCCAGCGCGGCGCGTTCATCGCGACGTACCTCGCCGAGGCGGACCTGGGCGTCGCGATGGACGTCACGCACGCGCCGACGCCCGGCACGAAGCCGTTCGGCACGACGGAGATGGACAAGCTCGCCATCGGGGTCGGCACGAACATCCATCCCAAATTGTACGCATGGCTGACCGAGATCGCCGCGCGCGAGGGCATCCCGTTCGAGCCGGAGGCCTGCGTGGGCAAGACCGGCACGGACGCCTGGACGATGCAGGTGCAGCGCGGCGGCGTGCCGTCCGCGCTTGTGTCGGTGCCGCTAAGGTACATGCACACGAGCGTCGAGACGATCGACCTTGCCACGCTCGAAAACTGCGTCGGCCTGCTGTGCGCGTTTGTCCGCGAGCTCGACGGCGGCTGGGAGGCAAAGCTATGCTTGGACGACTAGAGGCGCTTTCTAACCTTTCCGGCGTGTCCGGCGACGAGGGCCGCGTGCGCCGGTACATCCGCGCCGAGGTTATGCCGTACGTCGACGAAACGAGCGTCGATTCGATCGGCAACCTCTACGCAATCCGGCACGGAGACGGCCCGCGCGTCATGCTCGCCGCGCACATGGACGAGGTCGGCATGCAGGTAAACGGCGTGCTCGAAAACGGGCTGTTGAGCTACCTGCAGTCGGGCATCGACCCGCGCGTGGCCGTGAGCAAGCGCGTCCTGGTGGGCGAGGCCGGTATTCCGGGCGTGATCGGCGCGAGGGCGCACCATCTGCAGAAGAAGAAGGATTTCGAGCACGTGCTCGGCCACGACGAGCTGCTCATCGACATCGGCGCGAAGAACCGCGAGGACGCGCTCAAGCACATAAAAATCGGCGACTACGCGTGCTTCGACACGAAGTTTTCGCCCTTTGGCGACGGACTTTTTAAGGGCAAGGCGCTCGACGACCGCGCCGGCTGCGCGATTTTGATGGAGCTAATAAAAAACCGCTACGATTGCGAGCTTGTCGCGGTGTTCACCGTGCAGGAGGAGGTCGGCTGCCGCGGCGCGGAGGTCGCGGTGCAGCGCGCAAAGCCGGATCTCGCGCTCGTGCTCGAGGGCACGACGGCCAACGACGTGTCCGGCGTGCCGCCGCACAGGCAGGTGACCTGCGTAGGCAAGGGCGCGGCGATCTCGGTCATGGACCGCGGCACGATCGTGCGCGAAAAGCTGCTTGCGGCACTGAAAATCTGCGCGGAGCGCGGCAACATTCCGTACCAGCTTCGCCGCAGCGGCCTGGGCGGCACGGACGCCTCCATGATTCACAAGGCGCTTGCCGGCTGCGCGGCGGGCGGCATTTCGGTGCCGTGCCGGTACATCCATTCGCCGTGCAGCGTCGCGTCCATCTCGGATTTTGAGAGCGCGTACCGGCTCGCGGACACGTTTTTAAGGACTAAAGCGTTTGACGAGGTGCTTTGCCATGAATAAACAGGAGCTATCGGCGCTGTGCGCCGCGTTCGGCCCGTCGGGCCGCGAGGAGGACGTCTCGGGACTGATCCGCAGCATGACGGAAGGGCTGGCCGACGAAACGCGCGTCGACGCGCTCGGCAATCTGATCCTGCATAAGAAGGGGACCTCGGGCAGGCGGCTGATGCTGTGCGCGCACATGGACACGGCGGGTCTCATCGTGACCGACGTCGACGAGCGCGGTTTTCTGCGCTTTTCCGCCGTGGGCGAGGTCGAGAACGCGCTCATCCCCGGCCGGCATGTGCGCTTTTGCCACGGGGCGCGCGGCGTGGCGTTCTTCGAGACCGCGGACAAAACCGCGGCCAAGGCGGCGGCAACGGACATGTTCATCGACGTCGGCGCCGGCAGCGCGGCCGAGGCGCGGCGCGCCGCCGACATCGGCGATATGGCCGTGTTCGAGACGCCGTTTGCGGACCTGGGGGACCGCGTTGCCTGCGCGGCCGTGTCGGACCGGGCGGGCTGCGCCGTATTGATCGAGTGCTTGCGGCGCGTACGATCGCGGCACGATTTGTTCTTCGTGTTCTCCGCGCAGGAGCGCGTGGGCGGCCGCGGCGCGGGCGCGGCGGCGTACGCAATCCGGCCGGACGCCGCCGTCAACGTGCACGCAGGCCAGGCCGGCGACGCGCCGAACGCGAAGCGCGCCTGCCTTGCGCTCGGCAAGGGGCCGGGCGTCGAGATCATGGACCAGACCGCCATCGTGCCCGCGCACATGCGCGAGAAGCTGCGTCAGGCGGCCGATCGCGCTATCGTGCCGTTCCAGAACGACGTGCTGCGGCGCGGCGGCTCGGACACGTTCCCGATCCAGCGCACGCTCGCCGGCGTGCCCACGGGCGTCGTATCGCTCCCCGCGCGCTATCTCGGCTCTGGCGCGGAGATGGTCGATCTTTTGGACGCGGACGACGCGGCAAAGCTTTTGTGCGCGTTTGCCGAAGGCGAGTTTTAGGGAGAACATATGGATTACGAACGCTGTGAATCGATCGTTACGGACTACGCGCTGCGGCTGCTTGCGGTCGACAGCCCGAGCGGCTTTACCGAGCGCGTGATCGCGCTGGTGGAAAACTTTGCCGCCGAACTCGGGTACGCCTCGCGCCGGACGAGGCGCGGCAACCTGATCGTGTCCGTTCCGGGGCGCGATAAAAGCCGCACCGTGGCGCTGGCCTCGCACGTGGACACGCTGGGGCTGATGGTGCGCGCCGTAAAGGAGAACGGCGAGCTGCTCATCACGCCGATCGGCGGGCCGCTGCTGCCGACGCTCGACGGCGAGTACTGCCGCGTCTACGCGCGCGACGGCCGCGTCTACACGGGCACGATTCTGTCGATGTCGCCTGCCGCGCACGTGTTCAAGGACGCTAAGACGCGCCCGCGCGACGATGAGAACATGTATGTGCGCATCGACGCCGTCGTCAAGACGCGCGAGGACGTGCTCGCGCTCGGCGTCGGCGTCGGCGATTACGTCTGCATCGATCCCAAGTTTACCGTGACGGAGACGGGCTTTCTCAAGTCGCGCTTTATCGACGACAAGGGCAGCGCCGCCTGCCTGCTCACGATGCTGAAGCTGATGCGCGACGCTTCCGTGCGCCCGCGCTGCAACACGGAGTTTATATTCACCGTCTACGAGGAGGTCGGCAGCGGCGGCGCGACCGTGCCGGACGACCTCGACGAGCTGCTCATCGTCGACATGGGCTGCATCGGCCAGGACCTGAGCTGCAACGAGCGGCAGGTCTCCGTCTGCGCCAAGGATTCCGCCGGACCGTACGATTACGCGATGACGTCGCGCCTTGTGGAGCTTGCGCGCGTCCACGGCATCGACTGCGCCGTGGACGTGTACCCGATGTACTCCTCCGACGCCGCCGTGGCCTGGCACGCCGGGCACGACGTGCCTGCCGCGCTGATCGGCCCCGGCGTGCACGCCTCCCACGGCATGGAGCGCACGCACCTTACCGCGCTCGTCGGAACCGTGCGCCTGATCGGGCTGTATCTGGGGTGCGAGTAGGGGGAACGTTGAGGGCTCCCCACAGTTCGCAATGGGAGCACGCGCCCTTTTGGGCCTGTGCTCCCTTGCTCACTGGGCCTGCGCTTCGCTTCATCCGCCACAGGCGGCGCTCGGCTTCGGCCCTCTCGAGCTCCTGCCAAAGGGACACGTCCCTTTGGAATCCCAAACGGTTCTTCGAGGCCCTCCTTGGGTTCCAAGGGCCTTCGGCCCTTGGCGGGGTGCAGGGGCGGCGCCCCTGCGCGTCCCTCCGAGGGCGGAGCCCTCAATCGTTCCCTTTCCTCCACCCGCCCCCTTCCGCCGCGCCCCAAACATGCCGCATTTTCAGCCGAAAGCCGCCTTGCATCCTTGCGCGCGGCACGATATAATAAATCCATTCTTGCATTTTCGGAGGGTTTCGTCATGCATCGGTTTGCCAACGACGTGGGCGTGCTGGTCCCCAACGTGCTGCTGCCCAAGGCGGGTTCCGACTTTTTCAAGTGGGCGGTCGTGGCCTGCGACCAGTACACGTCGCAGCCGGAGTACTGGGAGAACGCGGAGCGGATCGCGGGGGATGCGCCGACCGCGCTGCACCTGATTTTGCCGGAGGCGTACCTCGGCAAGCAGGGCGAAGCGGAGCGGATCGAAGCGATCAAGGCGAGCATGCGCGGGTATCTGGAGCGCGGCGCGCTTGCGGAGGCGGGCGAGGGCTTCGTGCTGGTCGAGCGCACGGTCGCGGGCAATACGCGGCGCGGCCTCGTGCTGGCGCTCGACCTCGAGCGGTACGACTATCACCGGGGCGCAAAGACGCTGATCCGCGCGACGGAGGGCACGATCGAGGAGCGCATCCCGCCGCGGCTGCGCATCCGCGAGGGCGCGGCGCTGGAGCTGCCGCACATCCTCGTGCTGATCGACGACCCGAAGAAGACGGTGATCGAGCCGCTCAGCGAGCGCGCCGACGCGCTGCCGCTTTTGTACGACACCGATTTAATGCTGGACGGCGGGCATATCACGGGCCGGCTCGTGTCCGGCGAGGCCGAGATCAACGGCGTGCTTGCCGCATTGGCCGCGCTGACCGATAAAGCGGCGTTTGCCGGAAGATACGGCGTGGACGAGCCGCTCCTGTTCGCCATGGGCGACGGCAACCACAGCTTCGCCACGGCGAAGGCGTACTGGGAAAAGATTAAGAAGGACCTGCCGGAGGGCGAGCGCGCGGACCATCCGGCGCGGTTCGCGCTCGTCGAGATCGAGAACGTGCACGACGAGGGCATCGTATTCGAGCCGATCCATCGCGTGCTGTTCGACGTGGACGCGCCCGCCGCGCTGCGCCGGCTCGGCAGCATCCTGGGTGCGCAGAACGCGCATTGCGAGTGGCGCATGGGCGCGGAGGCGGCCGCGGGCGGGGAAACGCACGTGCTGCCGGTGCTGACGCAGCAGGCGCAGGGCGCGTTCGTCGTGTCCGGACCTGCGCAGCAGCTTGCGGTCGGCACGCTGCAGAACGCGATCGACGCGCTGCTCGCCGAGACGCCGGGTGCTTTTGTCGACTATATCCACGGCGCGGACGTGGTCGAAACGCTCGCAAAGAAGGATGGGGCGATCGGCTTTTTGCTGCCGAAGATGGAGAAGTCCGAGCTGTTCCCGACGGTCGTGTTCGACGGCGCGCTTCCGCGCAAGACGTTCTCGATGGGCGAGGCGAACGAGAAGCGCTATTATATGGAATGCAGAAAAATTGAGCGGTAACCGGGGGAGAAAACGCGCATGGCGGTTAAGGTAGCAAAATTCGGCGGTTCGTCGCTCGCGGACGCAAAGTGCTTTGAAAAGGTGAAGCAGATCGTGCTCGCCGATCCGGAGATCCTGTATGTCGTGCCGAGCGCGCCCGGCAAGCGCGGCGCGGGGGACGCGAAAATCACGGACCTGTTGTACCAGACGGCGGAGGCGGCGCGCACGGAGGGCGATTACCACGCGCCCTTTGCGAAGGTGCGCGAGCGGTACCTCGAGATCGAGCGCGAACTGAACCTTGCCACGAACATCGCGCGCGAGCTGGACAACGTCGAGAAGAACATCCGCGACGGCGCGAGCGAGGACTATATCGCAAGCCGCGGCGAGTATTTAAACGGCCTGCTGCTGGCCGACTATCTGGGCTTTACGTTCCTTGACGCGGCGGAGATCGTGTGTTTCCACACGGCGGACGGCGCGTACGACGACGAGACCACGCAGAAATGGTCGAGCCGGCTCGAGGGCATGCGGCGCGTGGTCGTGCCGGGCTTTTACGGCCGGCGGCGGGAAGGCGGCATCAAGACGTTCTCGCGCGGCGGCTCGGACATCACGGGCGCGATCGTCGCGCGCGCGGCGCACGCCGACGTGTACGAGAACTGGACGGACGTGCCGGGCTTTTTGATGGCGGACCCGCGCATCGTCGATAACCCCAAGGTGATGCGCACCGTGACGTACGCGGAGCTGCGCGAGCTGTCCTACATGGGCGCGACGGTGCTGCACGAGGACTCGATCTTCCCGGTGCGCCGCGCGAAGATCCCGATCAACGTCAAGAACACCAACGCGCCGGACGAGCCGGGCACGATGATCGTGCCGGACAGCTACTTAAAATACTACCAGCGCGAGGGCATCATGACGGGCGTCGCGGGGCGCCGCGGCTTTACGGTCATCACGCTCTACAAGGACAACTTGCACAACGAGGTGGGCTTTGGCTACCGCGTACTGCGCGT
>CAZKGE010000025.1:0-15360 GCA_964552065.1 uncultured Oscillospiraceae bacterium
GATCTTGGCCACGGCGAGCGGGTGCGAGATGTACGGATCGCCCGACTCGCGGAGCTGATTCCCGTGCGCATACGTCGCAAACGAAACGGCGCGCTCGAACGACACCGTCTGCTCCGGCGTATACCGTTCCGCAAACTCGGCGACCAGCGGATTCATCTGCATCCCTCCCCTCTTTACCAAAGTTTGAAAAGAGAACAACGCCGAAACGCTGTTCTCCTTCGTGACACGTCCTAGAATTTCAGTATCGATTCTACGTCGTACCCTTCCAGCGTTTTTCGTGCGTCAAACTCGCTCGCAAGCTCGACGGCAAACCGTACGCCCACCACCTCGCCGCCGGCCTGCTCGACCAGCCGGATCGTGGCGAGCGCGGTGCCTCCGGTCGCGAGCAAGTCGTCCACGACCACGACCTTCTGGCCGGGCTGAATCGCGTCCGCGTGGACCTCGAGCGCGTCGGTGCCGTACTCGAGCGCGTACTCATGCCGCAGCACTTTGCAGGGCAGCTTGCCGGGCTTTCTCGCCGGCACGAAGCCGGCTTTCAACGCATAGGCGAGCGCGGAGCCGATCACAAAGCCGCGCGCCTCCGGCCCGATCACGAGATCGACCTGCTTTTTTGCAAGCGACGCAGCCATTTCGTCGATCAGGTACCGATAGCCCTCGCCGTCGCGAAACAGCGTCGTCACGTCCCGAAACAGAACGCCCTCGACGGGAAAATCGGGGATGCTGCGGATCTTTGAAGCCAGGTCCATCGTCGTCGCCTCCGGTAAAAATTCGTTCACAGGGTCCCGAGCCATTCGTACAGCCGGCTCTTTTTCAAGTCGCTCGGGTGAACCTCGCCCGGGACCGAGAAGCTTGCGCGCGCGCGGTCGAAGCAAAAGAAGCCCAGCTCGACAAACACGAGAAGCGCCGCGACCTGCTCCGCCGTCAGCAGCGGGATGAAATCGTCCGCAAACGCCTCGCCCGAGAGCAGGAAAGCCTGCAGCGCGCGGTACAGCGCCTGCTCGCGCTCCCGGGAGAACTCCGTTTTCGCAAACAGCGGCGCGTACGGCCGCAGACGCTCGGAGAAATCCCCCCATTTTTGCATGTATATAGTATTATACAAAAATTCTTTCCAAAATGCATCCAGATTTTTTTCCTGCCCGTCGGGGGACCTGCGCGCGCACTGCAGATACAGCTCCGGCGCGGACGAGCCGTTGAACGCGTTGATCGAGCTCGTACCGACGACGTCGAACGCGCCGCCCGTGGCCAGTATGCCCGCAAGCCCGCCTAAGCCGAAGCCTACGCAGCGCAGCCCGGCCGCGCCCTGCGCGCCGTATGCCGAAACATGGTTTTTGTTCCGGCCGATCGCGCGCACGTCCGAAAAACGCAGTCGCTCGAGAAGATAGACGGGCTCGCGGTTCCCCTCGCCGAACGGCGCGAGGCGCGAAAGGTCGCGCACTGCCTCCTCCGTCAGCGCGGAGAGCGGCAGCTGCTCCTCGTAGACCGCCGTGGGCCGGAACGCGGACGCGTCGTATTGCTCGGCAAGAACCGTTTGCAGCGCGCGCGTAAACGGCTCGAGCGCGCCTTTCTCGAGCGTGACGCCCGCGGCCATCCCGTGCCCGCCGAAGCGCGTCAGATGCGCGGAGCAGGCCGAGAGCGCGTTAAAGAGGTTGACGCCCGGGATGCTGCGGCCCGAGCCGGTCAGCGTGTCGCCGTTCATGCAGAGCACGAGCGCGGGCAGGTGATATTGCTCCGCCAGCTTCGACGCGACGATGCCGACCACGCCTACGTTCCAGCCCTCGCCGTAAAGCACGAGCGCGCGGTCGAGCAGCAACCGCCGCTCGGCGGCCTGCGCGCGCGCCCGCTCGAAGATGTCCGCCTCCAGCGCCCGGCGCTGTTCGTTGGCCTCCTCGAGCCCGCACGCCAGCGTCAGCGCGTCGGCAAGGTCTTGGCAAAGCAGCAGCTCGACCGCCTTCTTCGCGTCCCCGACGCGGCCCGCGGCGTTGAGCCGCGGCGCGATGTAGAACGCGACGTTCGACTCCGTGACGGCCTTCTGCATCGGGGCAAGCGGCGCGAGCAGCGCGCGCAGGCCGAGGTGGTTTTGGATAAGCGGCAGCCCGCGGGCCACGATCGTGCGGTTGTCGCCGGTAAGCGGCACGATGTCCGCCACCGTGGCCACCGCGGCGAGCGGCAGGTATTTTTCCGGCGGTACGTCCGGCCGCAGCATCCTTGCCAGCAAAAACGCCACGCCCGCGCCGCAGAGCGCGCAATCGGGAACCGATTCGGCCGAGAGCACGGCCGCGCAGACCGGCTCCGCGCCCTGCCGCATGTGATGGTCGGTCACGATCACATCGACGCCGCGCGATGCGGCAAACGCGATCTCGGCCGCGGCGGAGACGCCGTTGTCGACGGTGACGATCAGCGTCACGCCGTCATCAGCAAGCTCGCCGATCGCTTGCTCGTTCAGGCCGTAGCCGTCGTCGTGCCGCGACGGGATGTAATAGCGCGCGTAGGGCGTGAGTTCCGACAGGCAGCCGTACAGGATCGCCGTGGCGCAGATGCCGTCCGCGTCGTAGTCGCCGTACACGCAGATGCGCTCGTCGGAAAGTATCGCCTCGCGGATGCGCGCGACCGCCTTCCCCATGTCCGCAAACACACGCGGGTCCGGCAGCGGCTGGTCGGCTGCGTGCAGAAAGCGTTCGATCTCCCCGTCGGAAACGATGCCGCGGCGGACCAGCGCGCGCGCCAGCAGCGCGGTCACGCCGTGCCGCGCTTGGATTTCGGAGATTCGCTTTTCGTCGTAGCGCTCGGCGTACGACGGCACGAACCGCGTCATCGGCGCTCCTTGGCGTAGACGCCGAGCGCGCACTCGGCGCGCATGCGCATCAGCTCGCAGCTGATCTCGTGCGGAACCATGATGTCGCCGCTGTACAAAGACGCGTTCGCCGCGCAGCCGCCGCTGCAAAAATACTTCGCCCAGCAGCCCTTGCAGGCGAGCTTTGTCGCCACGCTGCAGCCGGAAAACTTCTTTCGGATGTTTTCGTCGAGCGTCCCGTCGAACACATTGCCGAACGCCCAGCCCGCCTGCCCCACGAACTGGTGGCAGGGGTACAATGTGCCGTCGGGCGCGACGGCAACGTATTCCTCGCCCGCGCCGCAGCCGGTCAGCCGCTTGCGCAGGCAGGGCCCGCCCTCCAGGTCGACGTTGAAGTGAAAAAAGTTGAACCAGCGGCCGTGTTTGCGCTCGTTCAGGTAGTGCTCCGCCAGCCGCAGGTACTCCTCGCGCACGCGCGGCAGGTGCTCGCGCGTAATCGAAAGCGGGTCGTCCTCCGGCAGCACGACGGGCTCGACGGAGAGCTGGTCAAAGCCGAGCGCGGCCAGGTGCTTGACGTCCTCGGCAAAGTCGAGGTTATTTCTCGTAAACGTGCCGCGGATGTAATACTCCTTCTCGCCGCGGCCCGCGACGAGGCGTTTCGCTTTCTCCACAATGATGTCGTACGAGCCCCTGCCGTTTGCGGTCGGGCGCAGCGCGTCGTGCACGTCTCTGCGGCCGTCGAGGCTGATCACGACGTTGTGCATCTCGCGGTTGACAAAGTCGGCCATCTCGTCGGTCAGCGCCACGCAGTTGGTTGTGATCGTGAAATGGATCTCCTTGTTAAATTCCTTTTCCAGCTTGCGGCCGTAGCGCACGATCTCGGCGCAGAGCGGCCAATTGAGCAGCGGCTCGCCGCCAAACAGGTCCACCTCGAGGTGTTTGCGGCCGCCGCTGTTTTTGACCAAAAACTCCAGCGCGCGCTTTGCCACGTCCTCCGTCATCAGCATGCGCTCGCCGTGGAAATCTCCGGTCGAGGCGAAGCAGTACCGGCAGCGCAGATTGCAGTCGTGCGCCACGTGCAGACACATGGACTTGACCACCGCGCCGCCGCCAATATCGGGCGCTTCGGCGGGGGCGGCGTTCAGCGCGCCCTCGCGCTCAAGCTGCCTAAGCTCCCCAAGCACCTCGTCCACAATGTGCTTCGGCACGCCGGCGGCGTACGGGTCCTCCCCCGCCTCGAGCGCGCGCGCAACGGCGAACGCTTCCGCGTCCAGCTCGTGCACCGCGCCGCTCTCGACGTCAAGCAGGACATGGGTATCTAAAAACGAGAAAGCGTGGATCAACTGTCCCCTCCAAATGCCCTAAAAATGAAAGAAAGGCCGCCGGGGCCTTTCCGTACCGGACCGTTCGAAACTTATTTGTCTTCCTTGACGCACTTCTGGTTGGCTACGGTGCAGGAAGTCTTGCACGCGGACTGGCAGCTCGACTGGCATTCGCCGCACGCGGTGCCCTTGCCGGAACGGATGCAGGGCTTTTGAATGGTCTGAATATGCTTCATGCTGTTTCCCCTCCAAACGATTTACGAGCACCAGTATACACACAAATTCCAAAAAGCGCAAGCAAGGCCGCGTGCAAGTTTGTGTAAAAGCGTGCCATATCGCGCGAAAAATGGTATACTTGTCAAAAATACGGCGGGTCGGGGATTTATGCGCGTTGTCGGCATCATTGCCGAATACAATCCGTTGCACAACGGACACATCTACCATCTCGAACAGGCGCGGAAGCAATCCGACGCCGAGTACTGCGTGGTCGTGATGTCCGGCAACTTCGTGCAGCGCGGCGAGCCCGCGTGCACCGACAAGCTCACGCGCACGGAATGGGCGCTGCAGGCCGGCGCGGACGTCGTGCTCGAGCTGCCGAGCATATACGCCGTGTCGAGCGCGGAACGCTTCGCCCTGGGCGGCGTGCGTACGCTCGCGGCGACCGGCGTCGTGACGGACCTCGCGTTCGGCTGCGAGGACTCCGACATCAACACGCTCTACCAGCTCTGCGACATCATCGTCAGCGAACCGCCGGCGTACCGGCGCGAGCTGGCCGAGCAGCTGCACATGGGGAAATCGTACCCGCGCGCGCGGTTCGATGCGCTGCGCGCGTTCGGCATCCCGGACCACATGCTCGCCGCCATCGCCAAGCCGAACAATATCCTCGCCATCGAGTATCTGCGCGCCATCCGCGCGGGCAAGCTCGGCATCAGCCCGATGCCGATCCGGCGCATCGACTCCGGCTACCACGCCACGGAGCTGACCGGCGAATACTCGAGCGCGACCGCCATCCGCCGCGCGCTCTCCGAGGGGAACCGCGAGGTGCTCTCCGCCGTGCCGCTGTTCGTCGGCGGGCCTATTCTGTACGACCCGCAGTTCCCGATCACGCAGGAGGACATCGGCTCCCTGATCCTGTACGCGCTGCGCCGCATGACGGTGCAGGAGCTCGCCGCCGTCCCGGACGTGGCCGAAGGGCTCGAAAACGTGATCTACCGCGCGGTGCGCTCGACCGGCAGCCTCGACGTGTTCTACGAAAACGTCAAGAGCAAGCGCTATACGCTCGCGCGCTGCAAGCGCATCGCGGTAAACGCCCTGCTCGGCATCACGGCCGAACACCACCGGGAGACCGTCGAAAGGGCGGACGGCGTATACCTGCGCGTGCTGGGCTTTAACCGCAGCGCGCGGCCGCTGCTTTCCATGATGGGAAAGGCCGCGTCCGCGCCGATCATTTTGCGAAACACCGACATCGCCAAGTGCAATCCGCTCGTCCAGAAAAACCTCGCCATCGACGCGCTGAGCACCGATATATTGAACTTCGCGCTGCCCGCAGACCTAAGGCGCGACCACATCGCGCCGATCATTGTGTAAGCGGAATCCGGTTCTTTTTCAATATCTTGCGAATCTCGGGGAGCGCCTCCTCCACCGCGCGCCGCCCCTCCTCGATGCATTGCTCCGCCTCGCTCGTGTCGAAGTGCCCTCTGGTTAACGTGCGCACGCGCGGCGCGAGCGTGATGTCCGCAAGCCCCATCCGAAGCTTCGTGATCTCCCACTGCATGATGTCCACGCAACGGTTAAACTGGCTGTACGCGTTGATGCCGACGGGCTCTGAATCAAAGCCGCCGCGGTAGCCCACGTCGACGCCGATGATTACGTCCGCGCCCAAATCCCTGGCCGCCCGGCACGGCACGCGCTCGATCACACCGCCGTCGACAAACGTGCGGCCGTCAAGCTGCATGGGCGTAAATATCCCCGGGATCGACATGCTCGCGCGGATGGACTCGTGCAGCAGGCCGCTGCGCAGGCAGACCAGCTCGCCGGAGCTTAGGTCCACCGCGACGCAGGCAAACGGGGTCTTCGTTTTGTCGAACGTCTTGCCGTGCGTTAAAAGCTTGATGATCTCCTGCATGCGGTCGCCGCGCAACAGGCCGCCCGTGGCGGGGTTTCGCAGGTCGAAATAATCGCGCAGGTTGATCGCGACGGCGAGCTTTGCCAGCATCCGCATATCGCTGCCGACCGAATAGATGCCGCCGACGACCGCGCCGATGCTCGAGCCCGTGATGCAGTCGATCGGGATATGGTTCTCCGCGAGAGATTGCAGCACACCGATGTGCGCAAACCCCTTCGTGCTTCCCGCGCCCAGCGCGAGGCCGACCTTGCGTTTTCTCATTTGCATGCCTCCAGCGATCCATACATATGCTCTCGTGACGACACATTATAGCATAAATTCTTGTGTCACGGAGGGCGGAACGTGGTTAAACGGCGGATTGTGGGCGCGCTCGGACTGGTGCTGGCCGCCATTCTACTGCTGCGTTCCGACGCCGCGCTCGAAGCGGCCCAGAACGGCCTTGACCTGTGGTGGAACGCCGTGTTCCCGTCGCTGTTCCCGTTCTTCGTCTGCGTCGGCATGCTCGAGGCCGGCGGACTGTTCCCTGCACTGTCCCGGCTGTTTGCCAAGCTCTCCGACCGGCTCCTTTTGCCGCGCAACCTGATCGCATGCTTTTTGGTAGGCGCCGTGTCCGGCTATCCCGCGGGCGCGCGCATCTGCGGCTCGCTCTTCGATGAGGAGAGCGTCGCGTACGTGAACCTGTGCAGCCCGATCTTCATCGTCGGCGTGGTCGCGCACAGCATGCTCGGAAAAACGGAGTACGCGTTTCCGATCCTGTGCGCGCACTACGGCGCGGCCGTCGTCGGCGCGCTCGTGCGCCGGCTCGCGTTCGGCTTTTCCGCATCCGCCGGGCCGGCCGCGCTCCTACGGGAGCCGAAGCCGTTCTCGCTGATCGACTCCGTTTCCGACGGCGTGACGGCGATGCTGCGCATCGGCGGCAGCATCGTGTTCTTCCTCGTGATCTCCGCGCTCTGCGACGCGACCGGCGTGTTCTCCGCGCTGTCCGCGCCGTTTAAGCTGCTCGGCATCGACCCGGAGTTTGTCCACGCGCTTTTAACGGGGCTGATGGAGTTTACGAGCGGCTGCCGCGCGGCGGCGGCGCTCCAGCTTGCGCCGCGGCAGGCCGTCGCGCTCTCGGCCGCGATCATCTCGTTCGGGGGCCTGTGCGTGTTCATACAGGCGCGCATGTTCCTGCCGTTTCGGCGGCCATGGCGCTACCTTGCCGAAAAGTTGTTTCAGGCGGTCGTCGCGTACCTGATCGCATTCTTTACGGCGCCGCTGTTTTTCCCCGCCGGCATACCCGTCATGGCCGACGATGCCGAGCAAATCATGCAAAACGCCATGGCCGGCGGATCCTTGTTCGTCATCTCCGCGGTGACCATGGCGTTTATCTATCTTGTTGCGCTGGTGGCAAGCCGGCTCAGCGCGGCGCGCCGGAACGGCTCAGCCCCTAGTTATCGTCGTCCTCGTCGTCCTCTTCGTTGATAAATTCGATCAGGCGCTTGCGCTTCTTGGGCGCGGGCTTGTTGTCCGACGGCTTGGCGGGCTTTTTCGGCTCGTCGAAATCGTCGTCGTCCTCCTCGTCGTCCCAATCGTCGTCCTCGTCGTCGCCCGAGTCGAACATGCGCTGGAACAGACCGCCTTTCTTCTTGGGCTTTATTGGCTTCTCGTCATCATCGTCGTCATCGTCGTCGTCGCCGAGTTCCTCGTCGAAGCCCTTGCGCTTCTTCGGTTCGGCGGGCCGCTCGAACCGCCTTGTTTCGCCGTCGTCGGGGCGCGCCTCTGCGCGCTCGGCCGCGGGCCGCGGCGCGCGGCCGGTCTGCTGCTCCTGCAGGGCGCGCAGTGCGGCCTGTTCCTGCGCGAGCCGTTCCTGCTCCGCCTGGTACGCCAGCAGCTGCTCCTGCTCCGAGCGCTGCGCGGCCTGCCGCTCTATGACACGCTGCGTCATCTCCTCGCGCGTGGGCTGCACGGGCCGCTTGACCTGCATCGGCGGTTCCGGAATGACGCCGAGCTCCTTGCGGTTATTATCGATCATCTGATGATACTCGGCAAGGTAGCGCTGCAGATCGCCCAGAATGTCGTCGGCATACTTGCGCGCGCCGTTATAGATCGCGTTCGCGTTCGTCTCCGCCTCGCCCGCCACCTGCTGCGCGCGCGTGAACGCCTCCTGATACACGGCGGACTCGCAGACGCGCGCCTCAAACTCGATCTCCGCCTGATGATAGAGGTTCTCTGCGGAGGCCTGCGCCTGCTGGAGGATCGTGTCCGCGTCCTGCTTGGCCTGCTCGACGATGTCGGCGGCGCTGTCCTTGGCGTCACGAATCGTATTCTCCGCCTCGGAGATGATGCCTGTCGCACGGCGGATATCCTCCGGAATCGTGACCTTCAATTCGCCCAGCAGGTCGAACAGCCGGTCGATCTCGACCAGGCGCTTATTCTGCGCGCCGAACTTCGTCTTCGGGCTCTCCTCCAGCTCCTGTTCGATGCGCGACAGGATGCTGTAAATCTTCATGGTTTGTGCGCTGCTCATGGTTTTTTCAGCCTTTCTGCGATAGTTTTCGAAATGCATTCCGGCACGAGGCCGTCGATTTTCCCGCCCCACATGCCGATCTCCTTGACGGCGGAGGAGCTCAAAAACGAGTGCTCGGGACTCGCCATAAAGTACATCGTCTGAATGTCCGGCGCGAGATGCCGGTTCATGGCCCCGATCTGAAACTCATACTCGAAGTCCGTCGTCGCGCGGAGGCCGCGGATGATGTAGCGCGCGTCGATGCTCCGCGCAAAGTCGACCAACAGCCCTTCAAACGACGAGACCCGCACGTTATTAAGCCCGTCGGCCTCGACGACGGCGCGGATCATGTCGACGCGCTCCGCCGCGGAAAACACGGGGCGCTTGGCGGCGTTGTTCAGAACGCCCACGTGCACGCACGGAAACAACCGCGCGGCGTTGCGCAGCACGTCCAGATGTCCCTTGGTAAACGGATCAAAGCTGCCGGGATAGACGCAGGTCCCCATTCAGGCAGGCTCCCCTTTCAGCATGGTCAGTCCGCAGTCGCCGTAACGGCGCGTCCATACCGCGCGCATCAGATTCTCCACATCGCGCGGCGGCGCTTTTGCCGCGTGCTCGACGATTACGAATCCGTCCGGCGCGCGGATCAGTCCCGTTGCAAACAAAAGCTCCGCGGCGCGCTGCGCGCTGTCGGATGCGTACGGCGCGTCCAAAAGCGCGATGTCGAAGCGCATGCTCCGGAGCAGGAAAAACTCGATCGCCCGGGCGAAATCGTACTGCGTCACCGTAACGCGATCGGAAAAGCCCGTCCGCTCCGCGTTCTTTTTGATAATCGCAACGCACTCCGCGCTGCTGTCGTTCAGCACGACGTGCTCCGCGCCCCGCGACGCGGCCTCCAGCCCCAGATTCCCGCTGCCGGAGAACAGGTCCAGCACGGTCTTTCCCTCGATCTCAAACTGGATCGACCCAAACAGCGACTCCTTGACGCGGTCGAGCGTGGGACGCGTTTCCAGCCCGGGCAGCGCCTCGATCCGCCTGCCCTTTGCAATTCCCGCGATGATCCGCAACAGCAGCCTCCGTCCTCACAGATACCGTATTATAACATTCCAACACGGATTATACAAGCGCCGCACGAAAAATGGAAACGGCCCGGCGCGCGGCCAAATTTGGGCGTAACAACACAAAAAATTCCGTTTTCTTTTCCGAAAAACCCGGATTTTCGGTTTTCCGGTTATACCGAACGTGCTATGATGGTGACAGCAATATAAAATTTTAAAAACGGGAGTAAACGCATGATTCTCATTAAAAACGGGCGCGTGTTCCCCATGTGCGGCGAGCCGTTTTCCGGCGATGTTCTGATGGACGGCGGGAAGATCGCGCAAGTGGGCGGTACGATCGACGCGGATAAAGCCGAGGTGTTCGACGCGGCGGACATGTTCGTTCTGCCCGGCCTGATCGACGCGCACTGCCACGTCGGCATGTGGGAGGACGGCATGGGCGACGAGGGCGCGGACGGCAACGAATACTCCGACCCGCTGACGCCGCAGCTCTACGCCGTCGACGGCCTGAACCCGTTCGACCCCTGCTTTGCCGAAGCCTGCGCCGCGGGCGTGACCACGGCCGTGACGGGCCCCGGCAGCGCGAACGTGATCGGCGGGCAGTTCGCCGCGGTCAAGACGCACGGGCGCTGCCTCGACGACATGCTGCTGAAAAACCCCGTCGCGATGAAGGCCGCCGTCGGCGAGAACCCGAAGCGCATTTACGGCGAGCAGAAGGCGGCGCCGTACACGCGCATGGCGATCGCTTCGCTGTTCCGCAAGGCGATGAGCACCGCCGCCGAGTACCGCGACGCGCTCGAGCGCGCCAAGACGGACCCGGACAAAAAGCCCGACCTCGACCTGGCCAGCGAGGCGCTGCTGCCCGTCCTTAACCGCAAGCTGCCCATGAAGATTCACGCGCACCGGGCGGACGACATCCTGACCGCGCTGCGGCTGGCGAAGGAATACGGTATCCGCGTCACGATCGAGCACTGCACGGAGGGACACCTGATCACGGGCGTGCTGAAGGAGCAGCTCGCCGCGCTCGGCGCGGGCATCATCATCGGGCCATTGATCTCCGAGCGCAGCAAGATCGAGCTGCGCAACCTTTCGGTGAAAGGGCCGAAAATTCTCGAGGACGCGGGCATCCCGTTCGCGATCATGACCGACCACCCGGTGATCCCGATCCAGTACCTGCCGCTGTGCGCCGCCGTGGCCGTGCGCGAGGGGCTGTCCGAAAAGGCCGCGCTCGAGGCGATCACGAAAAACGCCGCCGAGATCGTCGGCATAGGCGACCGCGTCGGTACGCTCGAACCCGGCAAGGACGCGGACGTGGCGATATTCGACGGCCACCCGCTCGACTACCGTACGCATTGCGTGAGAACCTATATCAACGGAGCGCTCGCTTACGACATCGAACAAGCGCCGGCCAAATAATAAAGGAGGACCGACATGCTGCGTTGCACCCATGCGGAAATCCATTTTGAGAGCCTGCGCCGTAACATTGCGCAGATCCGGAGCCGTCTTCTGCCGGCGACGAAATACATGGCCGTCGTCAAGGCCAACGCCTACGGACACGGCATGCTCGAGGTCGCGCGGTACATCGAGGAGAACGGCCTTGCCGAGCACCTCGCGGTCGCGATCGCCGAGGAGGCGTTTTTACTGCGCGCGTGCGGCGTTGAGCTGCCGATTCTGATCCTCGGGCCGGCGTTTGACGGCGACGTCGATGAGATCATCGAAAAGCGCGTCACGCCGACGGTGTTCTCCTGCGAGACTCTTGCGCTTTTGCAAAAGCGCGCGGCCGCAAAGAATGCCGTGCAGCCGTTCCACTTCAAGATCGACACCGGCATGAACCGCATCGGGTTCCGCGATCCGGACGAGTTCACCGGCGCGCTCGACCTGCTTATGCGCTGCCCGAACCTGACGCTCGCCGGGATGTTCACGCACTTTGCCGTGTCCGAGCGGCCGGACAAGTCGTTTACGCTTTTGCAGGCCGAGCGGTTCATGCGCTATGTAAAGCTGACGCGCGCACGCGGCTTTTCGCCGCTCGTGCACATGTGCAACAGCGGCGCGGCGCTCGAACTGCCGGAATTGCAGGCGGACATGGTGCGCGGCGGCATCGCGATGTACGGCTACCACCCGATCGGGCACGCGGTCGAGCAGTACCCGCTCGAACCGGTGCTCACCTTTAAAACCTGCATTGCGCACGTCAAGGACGTGCCCGCCGGCGAAGGCGTCAGCTACGGGCTGCGCTATGTGACCGAAAAACCCACGCGGATTGCGACGCTGCCCGTCGGCTACGGCGACGGATACCTGCGCGCCATGAGCGGCAGAGCCGAGATGCTCGTGCGCGGCAGGCGCGTACCGCAGGTCGGGACGATCTGCATGGACCAGTGCATGTGCGACGTCTCCCTTGTGCCGGACGCCGCCGTCGGCGACGAAGTCGTATTGATCGGCCGGCAGGGCGGCGGCACGATCACCGCCGACGATCTGGCCGCCTGGGCCGGAACGATCAGTTACGAGGTGCTGCTCGACATCTCCGCGCGCGTACCGCGCGTATATACGGAATAGAAACAGTGCGGCTGAAGCGCCGCGCCGGAAGCGCAAAAACGTTTGGTTGTGTGCCCCTTAGTAAGCGGGGATATCATGCGAGACGCCGGCCGGCGGGAGGGTTTTGCGGCGTGTGCGACCTACAATGTGCACGGCGTATAAGGCGTGTATGAAGTAAAACCTAATGATCCGATGAATAGCGGGCGGCAGCGCCGTTTCAAGGTTTTTGCGGCGCGGCAGAGCGCAAAATCGGCCGCCGGTCAAGGAATAGCGGAAAACGACGCCGTTTCAAGGTTCTCGCGGCGCGACGCGGCGCAAAACCGGCCGCCGAACGCGGAATGGCGGCAAGCGGCGCCGTTTCAAGATTTTGCGCCGCGACGCGGCGCAGAATCAGCCGCCGAGATAACGCTCCAAAGAATCAATGAATCAATATCTGCCTAGCAGCCGGAAAACGGCCGGGCCAGCGTGTCGGCAACCGCGCCAACGATGTCGCGCGACATCAGCATGCGGTTGCCGAGCAATTTTATGGCCGCATCCGCGGAGACGCCGAGCAGGTACGCGCCCGCGCACGCCGCGTCGAACGGCTCGAGCCCCTGGGCAAGCAGCGCGAGGATCAGCCCCGTGAGCACGTCGCCGCTGCCGCCCTTGGCCAGCCCCGCGTTGCCCGTGCAGTTGAGCGCCGTCCGCGCGGGCGAAGCGATCACGCTGACCGCGCCCTTCAGCAGCACGACGCAGCCCCAGTTTTTCGCCGCCGCAACGGCCTGCGCGATCGGGTCGGCGGTCACGTCCTCGACCGCCTGCGCGGTCAGCCGCGCGAACTCCGCCGGATGCGGCGTCAGCACGACTTTGTCGTGCAGGCTGCCAAGGAGCGCCGGGTTTTTGGCCATGTGGTTCAGTCCGTCCGCGTCGATGGCGAGCGGGAGCTTGGACTCGAGCGCGGCGACAAGCAGGCTGTCGTTTGCCAGCTCGCCCATGCCGCTGCCGAGCGCGGCGGCGGTCTTGCCCAAAAGCTGTGCGGCCGCTGCCGCGAGCGCCGCGTCATCCCAGCCCGTCCCCTCGCCCGCCGCGGCGCAGACCGCCTCCGGCAACGCAAAGAACGCCTCGCGGATGCCACCGGGCACGCAGGCCGTCAGCACGCCCGCGCCCGCGCGCAGCGCCGCGCACGCGCTCATAAGCGCCGCGCCCGCGTACCGGTCGCTGCCCCCAATCAACAGCGCGCGGCCGTTCTTTCCCTTGTGGCTGTCCTTTGCGCGCGGCGGCAGCAGCTCCGCAAAGTCGGAATCCGTCATCTCGAACACGTCGTCGCCGTTTCCATGTCCATAGGACGAGATGCTGCGCACAATAAGTTCCCCGCAGAGCTCCTGCCCGGGATACAGCCGCTGCCCGCGCTTTCGGTACTGGAACGTGATCGTCTTGTCCGCGCGCACGGCGCTGCCGAGCACGCGCCCGCTGTCCGCGTCCACGCCGGATGGCAGATCCACGGCAAGCACGCGCACGCCGGACGCGATGACCGCTTCGATCGTTTCGGCGTACACGCCCTTTACCGGCCGCGACAGCCCGGTGCCGAACAGCGCGTCGACAAGGCAGCCGGCGTCCATCAGCTCGCGCGGTTCGGGCGCTTCCTGTTGCACGCGCACGCGAACGCCGTTCTCGCGCGCACGGCGCAGCTGTTCCGCCGCGGCGGGGCTGAGCCTCTCCTCGTCGCCGATTACGAGCGCCGCCGCGTCGTATCCCGCGGCGCACAGCAGCCTCAGCGCGGCAAGGCCGTCGCCGCCGTTGTTGCCGGTGCCGCAGAGAAGCAGGATCGGCTCCCCGTCCGGCGTTTCGTCCGCCACGGCGGCGGCCACGTGCTCCGCCGCGCGCTCCATCAGCGCGAGCGCGTCGATTCCCTCGCGCCGCATGGCAAACTTTTCAAACGCGCGCATGCCCGCGCGGGTCACGATGCGTTCCATTTCATCCCTCCAAAACAGCAAACGCGACGGCAAGGCCGCCGTCGTGCGAAACGGAAATATGCGCGTTTTTCGCATTAAGCGCGCGCATCCGCTCTGCCGCGCCGCCGTGCAGCACAGCCTGCGGCCCCCCGTGATCGCTGTGCAGCGTCTCAATGTCCGTAAGCGCAAAGCCGGATACGCCCGTGCCGAGCGCCTTGGCCACCGCTTCCTTGACCGCGAACAGCCCCGCGTAGACTTCCGGCGCGTGCGCGCGGCGCGCGGCGTAATCAATCTCGCGCGCGGTAAATATCCGCGCGCGGAACGTCTCGTTTCGGGCCACGCGTTCGATGCGCCCGATGTTCACAATGTCCACGCCGACGCCACAGATCATTTCTCCGCCTCCACGGCCGCGCGCGCGGCCGCGCCGGCCGTATCGTAATCAAAGATCAACCGCGCCTCGATCCGTCTCCATTTTTCCTCCGGGTCCAGGCGTTCAAACTGGTGCGCGTATTTTTTTGCCACCTCGTCCGCGTTTTGCCGCTCGGCCGCGCCGTCGATTTGGGCGAGTTCCGCGTCGACTGCGCCGCGATCGGCCTCGTGGTGAAGAAGCTGTTCCCTAAGATGCAGCCGGCTGATCGGCTTGCTCCGCAGCCGCGAAGCGACAAACTCCCGGCAGAACGCCGCGTCGTCGACAAGCCCCAGCTCCTCAAGCCGGTTGACGGTCTCCATGACCTCCACCTCACCAAAATAGCATTCGTCGAGGTGCCGCTCGACCTCGCGGCGCGTGCGCGCACGCGCGGTAAGGAACGAAAGCGCCGCGTCCATCGGCGACTGGCCCTCGCGTTTTTTGGGACGTTTTGTAAGCGAATTTCTCATCACGACAATACTATACCAAATTTGAAAAACCTTGACAATCTGCGCCTTTTGGACTCATGAACAAATTGTAACAATTGGCAAAACAAATGCAACATCCCATGCAATCGCGCCAAGAATCAAGTACAATGTTGCACAGAGATTTTAGGAGGGCCGCCCAATGGAGATGGAACTGTTTCCGAGAATGATTCCCGGAAAGAGCAGACGCGTCCGCAGGAAGAAATCGATCATCATGCTTTGCGC
>CAZKGE010000026.1:0-14787 GCA_964552065.1 uncultured Oscillospiraceae bacterium
AGGGTTTAAACTCAAAAATATCACCCGCGGGCATGGCTTTCGTCATGCCCGCTTTTATGCTTTGTCGCTAACCCGCGCGATGGGGAAACCGGGCGCATGCGGCGCGGGGCGGCAAAAGCAAAGGCCGCGGCTGCGGCCGCGGCAGTGCCGGCTGCGGCGCTCTTGGCGCGTGTTCCGGCGCGGCGGACGCGCCGGGTGCCGCTGCGCGAGAAAGGCCGGCTAACGGCCGGCGGATCGGGCGCAGCATAAGGCTCGGCTGCGCTAAAATTTCAAGCATGGATTGCTGCCCGGGCGGACACGCGCCGATCCCGATACCGAGCGGCAGCCGGTTCCCGATTGTGCCGGAAGAAAACGGAAGCAAACCCTGCGGGGCGCGCCCCGCCTTTTTCGCTCGCCAGGGTGTTCGCGGCACAGCGGCAGGTGCAACGGCGCGGGGCACGCCCTGTCTTTTCCGCTCGCCTACCCCGCCTTCCCCGCGGACCGTTTACCCCGCCCCTTCCCCCGCGCCGCGATACCGCGTCATCTGGAAGCAGAGGACCAGAACGCCCGCGCAGAGCACGAGGTCGCCGGGGCTGGCGTAGCCGAGCGTTCCGCCCGGCAGGCCGATCCGCAGCACGTCGCCCAGGAACGGCAGCCGGGTGGACGCGTCCGCGGCCGCGTACCCGTAGATTCCCCCCGCCGCGAGCAGCTTTGCGCGTGCCGAGCCGTCGGCAAGCAGCGCGGCGGACACCGGCATACGGCCGCCGTTGAGCAGTATTACAAGAAAGTTTAATAGTACGCCCGCCCCCGCCACAGCCGGCCAGACCGGCCGCCGGACATGCAGCGCCAGAAAAGCAAACAGCAGCCCGTATTGCAGCACGCAGACCGCGACAGCGCCGGTCTGCGGCTTGAACAGGGCCGCCGCGCCAAGTTTGACCGCGTAGGCGAGCACCGGAAAAAATGCGCCGCGCAGCGGATAGCGCGCAATGTTTGTTACGCTTCCGCCGCGGATAAGGCCGGCAAGCAGCCCGAGCGCGGCGGCAACAAGCAGGATCATACCGTGTACAGCAGCAGCTTTTCGGCCTCGTCGGGCCGAAGGTTCGGCTCGATGGCGAGAAACGCGGCGACCACCTTGGGGTCGAGCTGCGTGCCTGCGACCTCGCGCAGGATCTGCCGGGCCTGCTGCTTGGTCATGCTCTTGCGGTACGGCCGGTCCGAGATGATCGCGTCGTAACAGTCCGCCACGGCCAGTATCGCGGCGGAGAGCGGCAGCTTGTCCACACTGTCCGCTTCGGCCGGGTAGCCCTTGCCGTCGTAGCGGCGGTGGTGGTACAGCACGGCGTCCGTCACGGTGGAGGGCAGCGCGATGCTCTCGAGGATGCGCCGCCCGACCACGGGGTGCTGCTTGATCGCGTCGAACTCCTCCTCCGTCAGCGGGCCGGGCTTTCTCAAAATCGCGTCCTCGACGCCGATCTTGCCGGTGTCGTGCAGGAGCGCGGCCATCTTGACGTGGTCCGTAAAGCGTTTTGAGCAGCCGAGCGCCCGGCACAGCTCGCTGCTGAAGTACGCCACGCGCTGCGAATGCCCGTGCGTGTACGGGTCCTTGGCCTCGATCGCCTGCACGAGCGAGGCGATCGTGCGCAGCAGCATCGTGTGGCTGTCGAGATAGATCTTGAACGAATACCGCGCCAGCAGCAGCGGCCCCATAAACAGTGCGATCCAAAGATAGCCGTTCGGCTGCGTGAACATATAGCCGATCAGAAGCCCCAGCGGAATCGTACAGACGATGTTCGGGATGATGCCGCCGATGTTGTCGCGCAAAAGCGCAAAGAACCGCCCCTGGCTGCTTAGCCTAAAGTACAGCAGGAAGAAAAACAGGTTCGAGAGGATCGCCACGCACGAGAACGCGACGGCCGCCCCGACGACGCTCCACGTAAACACCGAAGCGTTGGCGGGCTCGATCGCATGGTAGACAAGGCCGCCCAAATAGATGCCTACGAGCACGTTGCAGACGTTGTACAGCTCCGTGCGCGGCGAGCGCGACCACGGCGAATAATATTTGTGCGTGACCGGGTCCTGCAAAAACACGAGGAGCGACGAGAGCGCGTACAGCGACACGGCCAGGTACATGCCCTTTGTCACGAGGCAGGCCACGACGGGCACGAAGCTGATCTCCATGGTCTTGTCGACCGTGATGTAGATCGGCAGCATATGGCACACGAGCAGCATCAGCAGCATCACGGCGCTGTATACGATCATCGAAAAGCGCGTCGACGCGTCCGCAAAGAGCGCGGCGGAGCGGTATACGCTGAAACTAAGCAGCGCGATCCCGCAAAGATTGACCAGCGCCATTAAAATTTGCTGCTGTTTTTTTGGCTGCATTCCCGTTCTGTCCCGTTCCTCCGCCGCATTAAACACTTAACAGGTCCGGCAGTGGCCAAGAGTTGGATGGCTTTTTGCCTATACCAAACTATCTGATATAGAAAAACGCGCCGCTCGCGAGCACGAGAGCCGCAAGGGAAGCAAGCGCCATAAGAACTTTCTTCATATAAGGATATAGCCTCCTTTTTAGGAACTCTGCCCTCCGCTAACGGGCAGGCTATATCCGCTACGCTCTTGCCGGACCTGTTAAGTTTTCAAGCTGCGATGTACGCTACTCCCCCTGCGTGTATATCTCAAGCTTCCTGTTGATCGCGTCGAGCACGCTCTGCGCGACGGCGGCGTCCGCGTCCTGGTCGGCGTACACGCAGCCGATGAGCGGCTTGCAATCCTCCACGCAGTACACCTGCGTGATCAGGATCTGCCGTCCGCCGGAATGGAGCAGGTCGATGCTCCCCAGCTCAAAAAACGACGTGCCGCCCGTATAGGCCTTGACCGCGTCGAGCGTCGCCAGCGCGATTGCGCGCTTGCGCGCAAACGGCAGCGTGCTGCCCGACGATTTGCCGGCGTATTGCACCCCCCCGCGCGACAATGTGACGGTGACTTCAAACTCGTTGAGCAGCGTATGCAGCTCGAAGCCCGCATAGGTCAGCCGCCCGCCCGGGCCGACCGGCAACCGGTCCGATATCTGCGCGACGCTGATGATATGGTAGTCCACGTCGACGCCGTAGCGCGCCGAGAGCGCGGACTGCACATCGCGCACGATGGCCTTGGGGCTGCGCTTATCGCTCGCCAGGATATGGATTTCGACGGGTTGGTTCGCCTCGGAAAACACAACGTGCGACGCATAAACATCGTTCAGCTTGGAAATCAGAGTCTGCCAGTCGGTAGCCGTTCCGAAAAACGAGTCCATGCCGCCCTCCCCAAGCCCGCGTGATCAAAAATGCATAATTTTTCACAAATTTCCTTTGTTTATTTATTATATCCCTTCGGGTATGCGAGTGCAAGCGGAACGGCCGGGGATTTTGCGGCGCGGGCCGCAGCCCTTCGGCCCGCTGGAATTGCAGATAAAAAAGCGCCGGAGGTCAGAATCGATATGCCGTTCACCTTTTCGAAGAACAGTTCCGCGGAAGCGGGCGCGCGGACAGGGCGCGCGTGCGCCCCGGGCTTGCCCCCTTTTTCTATGGGGCGCGCGCCGTCCGTGATATAATGGCCTTGGGCGGCGCACGTTTTGCCGCGGGGCGGCAACGCCCGCACAAGCGCAGGAAGGGAGGCCCGGAGATGAACGACGATTACGGATACTTCGGCAAAGGGCTTACCGGATACACGCACTACACCGAGGCGCTCAAGCACATGGATGGCGGAGGCGGCGGAGGCGGAGGCGGAGGCAAGCGTTCCGGCGGCGGCTGGGGCCGGGTGTTCTTAATCCTTCTCGCCGTATATGTGCTGTTGGGCCTGATTGGCGAGTCCTGCTACTAGCGCGGGCCGCGCGGCGGCATCCGCCGGACGCGGTACCGTTCTGTTGGCTGACCCGGCTGGAAAGGGGGGATTGCGTTTGGCGGACCGCACGATACTCCACTGCGACTGCAACGCGTACTTCGCGTCGGTCGAGTCCATCGACCGGCCGGAGCTGAAACTCGTGCCGATGGCCGTCTGCGGCGACCCGAAAAGCCGGCACGGCATCATACTGGCCAAGAACGAGCTGGCTAAGAAATTCGGCGTCTCGACCGCCGAGACGGTCTGGCAGGCGAAAAAGAAATGCCCGCAGCTCGTGCTCGTCCCCCCGCATCATGGCCTGTACGAGCTGTACAGCGGGCGCATCAACGACATCTACGAGCAGTATACCGACCTCGTCGAGCCGTTCAGTGTGGACGAATCCTGGCTGGACGTGAGCGGCAGCCTGCACCTGTTCGGCTCCGGCGAGCGGATCGCGGACGAGCTGAGAAAGAGGGTCCGCGACGAAATCGGCATCACGATCTCGGTTGGCGTGTCGTTCAACAAAATTTTCGCCAAGCTCGGCAGCGACTATAAAAAGCCGGACGCCACGACCGTGATCACGCGCGAGAATTACCGCAAAATCCTATGGCCGCTGCCCGCGCACGATATGATGTTCGTAGGGAAGGTGGCCGCCGAGCGGCTGCTCGACGGCAATATATGCACGATCGGTCAGATCGCCGAGGCCGGGCGCGAACATATGGTCGCGCTGCTCGGCCGCTCCGGCCAGACGATCTGGGAGTACGCGTCGGGCCTGGACACGAGCCCCGTCAAGCCGCGCCGTGAGGCGCAGCAGGTCAAGAGCGTCGGCTGCGGCACAACGTACGCGCATGATCTTACCGGCAGGGACGAGGTCTGCCCCGCGCTGCTGCTGCTGAGCGATCAGGTCGGAACGAGGCTAAGGCGGCAGAAGCTCTATTGCACGACCGTGCAGGTGCAGATGCGCGACCCGTTCTTTAAAACGATCTCGCGCCAGCAAAAGCTTCCCGCGCCGACCAACGTCACGCACGAGCTCTACGAGACGGCCGTCGCCGTCGTGGAGCGCGCCGGCTTTCTGGCCGCGCCGGTCCGCATGCTGACCGTGACGGCGGAAAACCTGACCGACCGCTGCGCGGAGCAGCTGCAGCTGTTCGGCGGCGCCTCGGAAAAGCGCGAAAAGCGGCGGAAGCTCGACGGCGTCGTGGACACGATCCGCGGCCGGTACGGCAAGGACGCCATCGCGTACGCGAGCGTGATGAAGCGGCCGGAGGACGGCGGCGAAGCGGACGACGAGCAGGGCGGGGACTTGGCGGGGCAATGAAAACGCGGGCGCACGAGGCATCCGGGCGATGGGTCGCGTTGGACACGGACTTTTCGCGGCCATGCTGGAAGCGCGACCGCGCGGAGCGCGCGGCGTTATGGTTGCGGGGCGGGCGTTTCGCGGGCGTGATAGAAGAACTTGCGCATTCGTGCGAAGAGTCCGCGGGCGTGCGCTTTACGGACATGCCGGAGGCGCGGCCGCACGGAACGAACCGAAGGGATGTGTGTGCATATGTGCGGACGGTACTTCCTCTCGGAGGACGATCTCGACGAACTGCTCGACGACGGATGGCTGGAAGAGGCGCTGCTGCGCGCTCGGCGCCTCGGCACCGAGCTGCGCACAAGCGGCGACGTCCGGCCGACCGACATCGCGCCGGTGATCGCGACGAGCAAAAGCCGCGCGCGCGGCGCGTTCCCCATGCGCTGGGGCCTTCTGCACCCGACGCGCGGGACGCTTGTCATCAACGCGCGCAGCGAGACCGCCGCGCAGAGTCCGCTGTTTAGCCAAAGCGCCGCCGAACGCCGCTGCCTCGTACCCGCGGGCGGCTATTTTGAGTGGCTGAAAGACGGGCCCAAAAAGACCCGGCACGCGTTTTACGGACCGGGCGGTACGCCGCTGTACTTAGGCGGGCTGTATGTAAAAAGCGGCGGCGAGCCTCTGCCGGGCTTTGTCATTCTCACGCGCGAGGCCGCGCCGCATATCGCGCACATCCACGCGCGCATGCCGGTGATCGTGCCGCAAAGCCTTGCCGACGACTGGCTTTCGCCGGAAACACGGCTGCCCGACCTGCTTTTGCAGGCCGTGACCGGCGTCGAAACGAGGATCGCCTAGCGCCGCGGGTGGCGGTTTAGTTGCGGGGGCGTGGGTTGAAACGGCACCCACTGTTCGCCGGCGAAGGCGCTTACCGCCGCCCCTCGCGCGGGGGCGCGGATTGAAACCGTCAGGGCACAAGCAGAACCGTCCTGCTAAAGCGTTGCCCCTCGCGCGGGGGCGTGAATTGAAACGCCAGTAAGCCCGGCAGTTCGGCTTTGCTGACCGTCGCCCTCTCCCGCGCGAATCAAACTCGGAACCGCCCTTGCCGGGCAACCCCGGTTTGCGCGTTGCCCCGCCGCGTTGCCGCGCTTTCCGGTCATTTTCCAGGCTTCGATTTCAGGTCCTCCTTTGCCTGCGGCGCGCGCGTGTCGTCGATCGTGTTCATGTACTGTATGCGCTTGCTCGAGTTGCTCTTGGTGAACACGAACGCGCGCTTGAAGTCGTACCAGTTGAACGGCGAAAACGGTGCAAAATACGGCAGTCCAAAGCTGTCGAGCGACGCAAGGTTCGTTAAAACGAAGCACAGCGCCAGCACGAAGCCGTAGAAGCCCAAAAGCCCGGTCATGATGATCATCAAAAACTTCAGAATCCGCACCGCGTTCATAAAGAAATAATCCGGTACCGTAAACGACGCGAGCAGCGAGGTCGAGACGATGATCAGCACGAGCGAGTCGAATATGCCCGCCGCCGTGGCCGCATCCCCGATGATGATCGCGCCGACGATGCCGATGGCCGTGCCGATCTTGGACGGCACGCGCAAAAGCGCCTCGCGCACGAGCTCCACGAGCACCTCGACGATCAGCACCTCGATCACCGCCGGAAACAGCACGGCCTGCCGCATTTGCGAAAGCATGATCGAATAGCTTCCGGGCAGCGCGTCCGGATGGAACGAAACCAGCGCCACGTAGATCGAGGACAGGCACAGCGTGATAAAGAACGCGGTGTACCGCAGAATCTTGGCGAAAAAACCGGAATACTTCAGGTCGTAACGGTCGTCGCAGGCGGTCATGGATTCGCTGAACGTGTGCGGCACCACGAGCGCCATCTGCCCGCCGTCGGCCATTATCACGACCTTGCCCTCGAGGATCGCCTCGCAGGCCGCGTCGGAGCGCTCGACGACCCCGATCTGCGGGAACAGGCGGCTTTTTTTGTCGGCGAGGAAGTTCTGCACCTCTCCCGTGCCCCAGATCGCATCGGTGGCGATCTCGGACAGCCGCTGTTTCACCTTCGTGACGTACTCTTTGTTTGCGATATCGTCGATGTAGATGACGGCCGTGCTCGTGCGCGTCCTGCGGCCGAGCTTGAACATGTCGATGCGCAGGCTCGGGTCCTTTAGGCGGTAGCGGATCAAGGAGAGGTTTGCGTCCAGGTTCTCGGCGAAGCTGTCCTTGGGGCCGCGGATCGAGTAGGCGATGTCGGGATCCGGCACCGACCGGTGCTGGACCTCCTTGACATTGATCACCACGTAGGGCTTGTCGTGGGAAAAGAGCAGCACGCACATGCCGTCGAGGATGAACTGCTCGATGTCCTCAACCTTTGTCTCCAGGCGGCAGTCGGCGGCGTGGATGACGGCCTCCATCACCTTCTTCGCCTTGGGGTGCAGGAGCTTTTTTTCGTAGTATTGCAGCAGCGGCCGCACGATCGAGAGGGCGCCCATCTCGGTGTCGACGAGCTGCTTAATGTAGAGCAAATGCAGCGTGCTGCCGGCGCAGACCATCTTCCGGTCGATGACGGCCAGATTGTTTTCCTCAAAGGACCGGATCAGTTTACCGTAGATACGCTGGCAGTGCGCCATAGCCTGCTCCTTGCTAGTCGGTGCGCGGGATGAAGTCCTGCGCGCCGGTCGCGTCGAAATCAATCGTGATCTTTATGTCGACATTCGCGTCGGCATATTCGTCGGACCACTTCATTCCGCGGAACTCCGTCGGGTATGCGATGCGAAAGGCCGTATCAAAGCCCAGGTAATCGCTCTCATACTTCTTTTGCGACGTGAGGATCGCCGCCGAAAGCTCGTCGAACATCATCATGCGCAGGTTCTCCTCGATCTGATCGTGAAGGGCCTGCGTAATCGGGATGTCGTCGGAGAGGTTGGACAGCTCCGCGCCGAAGCTGAACGAGACGTGAAAATAGATCTGCCCGTCCTTAAATACGGGCTCGATCTTCCGCTTGTGCATTTTAACCGAGACGGTGGCCGTGCCGGTGTCGTACGGCACCGCGTACGACAGCTTCGGCTTTTCGACCTTCATCAGCAGCACGCCGCGCGAGTCCTTTTCCGAAATGATGCCGACGCGCTTGCCTTCGCAAAAGACCGAGAATCCGGACAGCTCGATGTTGTCGTCGGTGATCTTCACGTTCGGCAGCAGAAAACACTCGCACGGGCCCGTGACGGAATCCAGCACCTCCGAAAGGTTCGAGTCGAACATCCGGTCCGATTGGACCAGGCTGTTCATGGTGTCCTCGAGCGCTTTGCCCACGCCGCCCGCGTCCTTCGGGGATTTCAGCTTCGTAAACGCGTCCGGCGGCTCGTCGGTGACCAGGATGTCGACGATCTTGCGGTAATCGTTGATGTCGCGGAGCCGGAACATGTATTCCTCGATGCCCTCGTCGGCGTGCCGCCCGGTCAGCATGACGGCGTGCACCGCGCCGAGGTAGACGGGGTTGCTCAGCTTTGAATCCATTTTTTCCCGCGCCTCGGCGAGAGAGTCGCCTTCGGTTTTGCGGAACAAAAACGTGCCCGAGGTCTTTTCGCCGCTTCCACCCTTTGCGCCGCCGGGGGCGGAGTATTCGACCAGAAAGGCATAGCCCGTCTCCGTTTTGTCGACGATCACCAGCGTTAGTATTTCGCGCTCCTCGATGTCCTTGGCGTCCCAGCAGCCGGCAGACAGAAGCGACAGAGCCAGGAACAAAAGCGCGAGGGACCTAAGCCGTCTTTTGCGCATGTTGTTTCACCTTCGTCAGAATCAGCAGCGCGACCGGGATCACGAGCGCCGCGACATTGCCCGCGGTCAGCGTGAACGCCTCAAACAGGTAGCCCAGCGCGTTCTGCTGCAGAAGCACCAGATCGATGCAGAAAACGGCGACGGAGATGCCGATTATAATCAACGCGCGGCTTACGCGCGGCAAAAGCTTGCAGGCAGACTCCAAGGCGGCCGTGATCACGATGGTCTTTGCGGCAAACAGGCCCATAAACCCCGCCGTCAGGTACAGGATGTCCAGCCGCTCAAAAAAGTCGAGGAACGGGAGCCGGATCTGCCGGATGGCGGAGATCATCGCGCTGTTCTCGTTGACGACCTCGTTCATGCCGACCATCATGATGTCGCCCTCCACGGTGAGCACGTAGAACAGTCCGATGGCCAGCACAGTAAAGAGCGCGACGCGCGGCGCTTTTTTGCGGTCCTTTTCCGCAATGGGCAGCAGCGCCAGCACCTCCACGCCGATAAAGGAAGGCATGCAGTTGATCACCGCCTTCAGATAGCGCCCCGTGTCCGCCGGCACAAAGAGCGGCAAAACGTATTCCCGCACGCCCTGTATAATCATGATGCCGTGGCCCGCGATCGCGCTGATTGCGAAGATGACGCCGAAAATCTTGCAGAGGCGCGCAACGTTCGTCACGCCCTGGTACGCGCTGTGCGCGTAGAACGGCAGGCTGATGGCAACGACGGCCCACGGCGGCGTGTGCGTGAAGAAATTCGAGACGAGGATGTTGGACATGGTTGCGCACAGAAACGACGAGATGATCAGAAAATACACGAAATAATAGATGCCGAGCACATAGGCGCCCACTTTGCCGATGAGCCGTGCACTGTAGTCGTACATGATTTCGCCGTTGTGGATTCTGCTCAGCGCCGCAATAATGTACGCGGCGGCGGCGTAGATGACCGATGTGATGATCAGTGTAAACCACGCCCCGTTGCCGGCTGTTTCCGCCATGAGCTTCGGCAGGCCAATGATCGTGACTGCCGTCAAGGTCAGAAGCAGGACGAACACCATCTGCTTATTCGAAATACAGTTATCGCCCAATATCCCTCAACCCCATTTTGCCTATCTCCTCCGCAATGTCCCACGCGTATGCACGCGCGGCGGCAACAAAAAAAGCCGCCCGCAGGGCGGCTAACGGATCGCTAGATTTTGGGGTCTCACGCTTGTTGCTGAGGGCGCTGCGCTTGCCATGCTTTTTTGCGAGGGCTCCCGCCAAATGGACATGCCCCTTTGGAATCCCTTTCTGCTGGACACGCAACTTTGTTCGCCTCCCATTGTTTGGGTTTCCAAAGGGGTTGGCAGAATGGGTTCCAAGAGCCTTCGGCCTTTGGCGGGGTGCGGGGCGGAGTCCCGCGCCGTCCTCCGTACCCTGCGGGGCGGAGCCCCGCATCTTAATTCCCGCCGCAGGCGGCCGTATCCCGTCCCCCGTTTCCCCAGGCGGCCGTATCCCGTCCCCCGTTTCCGTACCCCGTCCCCCGTTCCCGCAATCAGCCGAGCGCCACGTCGAGGATCATCATGATGAGGAAGCCGGCCATCACGCCCATCGTGCCGACGTCGGAGTGTTCGCCAAGATGCGCCTCGGGGATGAGTTCCTCGACGACGACGTACAGCATGGCGCCGGCGGCGAACGCGAGCAGCCACGGCATAAACGGCGAGATAAAGGAGAACGCGAGCACGGTGAGCATGCCGAATATGGGCTCGACGACGCCGGACAGGCTGCCGTAGAGGAAGGCTTTTCCGGCGCTCATACCCTCCTGCCGCAACGGCAGGGAGATGGCGGCACCCTCGGGGAAGTTCTGGATGCCGATGCCGAGCGCGAGCGCAAACGCGGCGGCGAGCGAAGCGGCGTCGGCGCCGCCGTGCTGCGCGGCGAGCGCGAAGGAGAGGCCGACGGCCATGCCCTCGGGGATGTTGTGCAGTGTGACGGCCATCACGAGCAGCGACGTGCGCTTCATCGACGAAGGCACGCCCTCCACCGCGTTAGCGCCGGGATGCAGGTGCGGAATGAGGCGGTCGAGACCGTACAGGAACGCGATGCCGAGCACGAAGCCGCCGGCCGCGGGAATCCAGCCGATCTGCCCGCTCGCCTCGGCTTCCTCGATGGCGGGGATCAACAGGCTCCAGACCGAGGCGGCGATCATGACGCCGGCCGCAAAGCCGAGGAACGCTTTCTGGAACTTTCCGCTCATCGATTTGCGGAACAAAAACACCATGGCCGCGCCGAGGGTCGTCATCAAAAAGGTGAACCCGGTGCCGGCGGCGGCGGACAGCAGCGCGTGAATCATAGCTTTGCCTCCAAAGGATTCGATGCGCCGGGGCGCCAAGGCGAGCCCGGCCAATATCGCATTATACCATAAACTGGGGGCTAAAGCGGCCGCTTCGTGCAGAATCGGGGCGCGCCGGAATTGCGGCAGCGCTGCCGATGGTATAGAATACATACATGCACCGCGCGCGGCAGAAAACGCCGGCTGCGCGCGGGCGATGGGGAGGTGCAGACGATGCGGTATCAGAAAGCGCTCACGCTGAGCGGGGAGTTCCTCCGCGAGAATATCATGGGTCCGAACCCCGCCAAGCTGCTCGAGGAGCTGCTTATGCGGTATCCGATCCCGGCGGGCTCGACGGTGCTCGACCTCGGCTGCGGCAGGGGCGTTACGTCGATTTTGCTCGCGCGTGAATACGGGCTGCAAGTGTTTGCGACGGACCTGTGGGTGATGCCGACCGAGAACCGCGCGCGGTTCGACGCGATGGGACTGTCGGGCCGCCAGATCGTGCCGGTCTACGCCGAGGCGCACGCGCTGCCCTACGCCGAATCGTTTTTCGACGCGGCGGTCTGCATCGACGCGTACCATTACTTCGGCCGCGACCCCGATTATTTGGACAAGCACCTGCTGCCGCTCGTTAAGCCCGGCGGGCTCATTCTGATCGCCGTCCCGGGATTGACCTGCGACGTCCATGCGGACCCGCCGCCGGAGCTGCTGCTCTCGTGGACGAAGGAGGACCTGGAGACGCTGTGCGACCGCTCGTACTGGCGGCGCATGCTGGAATCGGCCGAAGGGGCGGAGACCCTGTCGATCGACGAGATGCTGGGCTGCGACGAGTGCTGGGCGGACTGGCTCGAGTGCGACAATCCGTATGCGGTGGGAGACCGCAAGGCGATGCGCGCGGGCGCGGGCAAATACATGAACTTTATCGCGATGGCGCTGCGGCGGCGCGGCGCAGAACCCGCGGCCGGAAGCGCGCGGGCGCGGGAGGGCGGCTGAGCGTGGTCGAGGTCCGGTGCGACCAGCTCGATATGGCCGCGATCTCCGAGAGCGGGCAATGTTTTCGACTGATAGAAGCCGGGCCGGGGCGGTACGCGCTCGTCGCGCTCGGCCGCGCGCTTTCGATCGGGCGCGCCGAGGACTGCTGGCGCTTTGACTGCCCGCAGACGGAGTTTGACGCGGTCTGGCGCGGATACTTCGATCTGGACACGGACTACGGCGCGCTCCGCGCGCGGATCGACCCAAAGGACGCGTACCTTGTGCGCGCGGCATCGTTCGGCGCGGGCGTCCGCATGCTGCGGCAGGACCCTTGGGAAACGCTCGCATCGTTCATTATCTCGCAGCGAAAGAGCATCCCCGCGATCCGGCACTGCATCGAAGCGCTCTCCGCGCGCTACGGCGAGCCGATATGCGGCGCGGAAGGCCGCCGCGCGTTTCCGTCCGCCGGGCGGCTCGCCGCGCTCGAGCCGGACGGCTTTGCCGTCTGTTCGCTCGGCTACCGCGGCAAATACCTGTCGGCCGCTTCGCGCATGGTCGCCTCGGGCGCGCTGGACCTAAAGTCGCTTATCGCGCTGCCCGACGAGGCGGCCGCGGAAGCGTTGCGCGCGGTGCCCGGCGTGGGCGAAAAGGTCGCGGACTGCGTGCTGCTGTTCGGATACCACAGGCTCGCCCGGTTCCCGCGCGACGTCTGGATCAACCGCGTACTCGAGCGCGAGTACCCCGCCGGCTTCCCAACCGAGCGGTACGCGGGCTGCGAGGGTTTGATGCAGCAGTATCTGTTCTATTACGCGCGGAACGGAGAGCGCGCTGCGCGCGGCTGACACGGCGGATAACGGGCATAAAGCGCAAGATGGCGGCGGGCTGCACCAAAAACACAGGCTTTGCAGCACCGCGAGCGGTTTTACCGCTGGATTTTGGGGTCAGGCAGGGTCAGGCCATGAAGGGGAGCGAAGGACGGAATGAGGCTGGAACGCTACACCGCGATCGACGTCGAGACGCCGAACGGGTACGGCCGTTCGATCTGCTCAATCGGCATCGTGCACGTCGAACCGGACCGGTCGCCGCTCTACGCGCACTACCTAGTTAATCCGGACGACGAATTCGACCTCCGGAACATTCTCGTTCACGGCATCCGGCCGGAGGACGTGGAGAACGCGCCCATGCTGCCGCTGCTGTGGGGAAAGATTGCGCCGTATTTTACCGACGGCGTGCTGCTTGCGCATAACGCCCGGTTCGACCTCGGCGTCATCGGCCGGGCGCTCGAGCGCTGCAACCTGCCCGTCCCCTGTATGTGCTACGTCTGCACGCTGGCAAAATCGCGGCGTCACATCCAGCGCGCGGTGTTCGGCAACCACCGCCTCGCGACGCTGTGCGGCGCCCTGGACATTCCGCTTGTCAACCACCACAACGCGCTCGACGACGCGAAGGCGTGCGCGCTGCTGTTTGAATACCTAGAGGACAAGTACGGCTTCGACGGCGCGGACGTTAAAACGTTCGCGTTCGACGACATGCCCGTGGCGCGCAGGCGCTGACGGAAAACTCCGCGCCCTAAATACCGGCATACGCCGCTTGCCGCAGCGGATCACGGCGGTCTTGTCCGCGGCTGGCGGCAGGACAAAAAGCGCTGAGCCCGGCCGTGTGGCCGGGCTCAGCGCGCCGGAAAATAAGGCCGTATTACATGAATCCGAGCTTCTTTGCCTGCTCGAGGTACTGGGGGAGTTCGTCTATGGAGATGCTGACGTTGTGTTTCTTGGCAAAGGCCAAGAACTCCATCATGCTGACCTTGCCGTCGGCGAGAATCGCGGCCACCTCGGCCTGCAGGGCCTTGTCGGTCTCATACTGCTTGACCAGATCTTCCACAGTCGCCATATGCAAAACCTCCTTATTTAATAATTATAGTATACCAGACGCGTCCAAAAATTGGAAGGAACGTTTTTGTGACGATGTCACAAACATGCATAACTGCCGACTGCTGTCGCGAGCACAAAAGCAAAAAAGGTCGAGCGGCGCAATCCGAGCATCCGTATACTGAATCTGCAAGGGGGTGGCGCGGGGAAATGCGGGAACAGATCGAGGCCGTGCAGCGGATGCAGGACTATATCGAATCGCACCTCGGCGAACGGATCACGCCGGCGGATCTTTCGCGCGCGGCGCTGTACTCGCCGTGGTACGCATACCGGCTGTTCGTGCGCTTTCTGAACATGACGCCCGCGGACTATGTCCGCCGGCTTCGGCTCTCGCGGTCCGCGCTTGGACTGCGCGACGAAAAGCGCCGCATCACGGACGCGGCTTTCGAGGCGGGCTTTACCAGCGTGGACGGCTACCAGCGCGCGTTTCTGCGCGAGTTTGGCACGAATCCCGCGGAATACGCCAGGAGTCCGGTCCCGGTGCCCCTGTTCATCCCCTATCGCGTCCAATATTCTGCAATTCGAAAGGAGACGAGGATGGAACAGAATCGATACGTGTTTATGCAGGTGGTCGAGCGGCCCGCGCGTAAAGCTTTGATCCGCCGCGGCGTTCGCGCGGAGTGATCTGCCCCCGTTTTATGGTCCAGGAGCAATGTTAGTAAATCAATCCTTCTAG
>CAZKGE010000027.1:0-7713 GCA_964552065.1 uncultured Oscillospiraceae bacterium
CTTCGTCCGCGTAGATAACGTCCGCCTCCCGCTCCGCAACCAGGCCGACCTCGTCTGCGGCGCCGTTCTCGAGGAAGCCGCCGCGGCGGGACAGGATCACGTATTCGCCGTTGTGAGAGTTAAAATTCTCCATGCCCATTAGCATGGCAGTTTCCGGCCGGTTTTATCAGGCGATGCGGACGCGGACCGCCCGGCCCGTCCGTTACAGCCGGATGACGCCCCAGTCGCCCAGGCCGCGCACCGTGCACACGCCGATGGCCGCGCGCGCCTTCCCGGCGGCCGCCTCGACATACGACGGCGGATGCGCGGGCGGGTCGCCCTCGTCGCGCGGGCGGTACTGCTGCAGAAAATACCGCCGCGTGCCCTTGACGAGCAGACTTGCCTCCGCGATATCGTCCGCCGTCAGCTCCGGAAAGAACGTCGTGCGGAACTCGTGCTCCGTGCGCGAGCTGCGCAATATCGCGATGCTCTTCTTTATCGCGGTCAGGTCGTTTTTCGTGCGCGTGACGAGGTCGTATTTGGCAAACGGGGCCTTGATGTCCATGGCCACGTAGTCGAGCAGCCCGTCGTACAGGAGCCTTGACAGCACGTCCGGCCGCAGCCCGTTCGTGTCGAGCTTGGTCCGATAGCCGAGCGCGCGGGCTTTTTGCAGAAAATCCGGAAGGTCGCTTTGCAGCGTGGGCTCGCCGCCGGACACCGTCACGGCGGTCAGAAGCCCCGCGCGCTTCTTTAAAAACGCGAGCACCTCGTCCTCGGGCAGCAATTTCGGGCTGCCAAAGAGGATATGCGCGTTGTGGCAGTAGGCGCAGTTCATGTTGCAGCGCGGCGTAAACACCACCGCGCACGGGCTGCCCGGGAAGTCGACAAACGAGCTTTTCTGCAGGCCCGCGATCCGCATTTTTCCGCTCTCCCCTCAACGGCAAACGCGGCGCCGTACCCTGGTTACGCCGCCGCAGTCCGCCCTATTTCCCATCGCCTTTGTCCGCCGTCACACGACGAACTTCTGGCGCATCATGTACTCTTCCTTCTTGCCCGGGTTATAGTTCTGCACGGGACGAAGGTACCCGACCACGCGCGACCAGACCTCCGCGGGCCTGCCGCACTCCGGGCAGGTGAAGTGCTCGCCCGCCAGGTACCCGTGCTCCTGGCAGACCGAGAACGTCGGCGTGATCGAGATGTACGGCATGCGGTACTTGGCGAACACCGAGCGGATCAGGTTCTTGCAGGTCTCGATGTCCTCGATGCGCTCGCCGATATACAGGTGCTGCACGGTGCCGCCCGTGTACAGCGACTGCAGCTCGTCCTGAAGGTCGCAGCACTCGAAGATGTCGTCGGTGAACGTGACGGGCAGCTGCGTCGAGTTCGTGTACATCGGCTCGTCGACGCCGGACTGCATGATGTCCGGGTATTTCTTTTTGTCCAGCTTGGCCAGGCGGTAGCTCGTGCCCTCCGCCGGCGTGGCCTCGAGGTTGTAGCTGTGGCCGGTCTCTTCTTGGAACTCCACCATGCGCTCGCGCAGAAACTGCATGACCTCGAGCGCAAACTGCAGGCCTTCGCGGCTTCCGATGTCCTTGCCGACGAAGTTCAGGCACGACTCGTTCATGCCGATGATGCCGATCGTGTTGAAGTGGTTCGTCCAGTACGCGCCCGTGCGCTGCTTGACGGAGCGCAGATAGTGCTGCGAGTACGGGTACAGCCCCTGCTCCGTCTGCTGCTCGATGATCTTGCGCTTGATTTCGAGGCTCGTCATGCCGAGGCGCGCGAGATGCTCGAGCCGGTCGAAGTAGTCCTGTTTCGACTTGGCAAGGTAGCCGATGCGTGGCAGGTTGATCGAGAACACGCCAATGCTGCCCGTCATCGGGTTGGAGCCGAACAGGCCGCCGCCGCGCTTACGAAGCTCGCGCGTGTCGAGCCGGAGGCGGCAGCACATGGACACCGCGTCCTCGGGCGAGAGGTCGGAGTTGACGTAGTTGGCAAAGTACGGGATGCCGTACTTGCACGTGATGCGCATGAAATCGTCCACGACGGGACTGTCCCAGTCGAAGTCCTTCGTCACGTTGATCGTCGGGATCGGGAACGTGAACACGCGGCCCTTGGCGTCGCCTTCGAGCATGACGGAACAGAACGCGCGGTTGAACAGGTCCATCTCGGCCTGGAACTCGCCGTAGGTTTCGCTTTTATACTCGCCGCCGATGATGACCGGCTCGTTCTTGAGCGTGGAAGGCACCTTGATGTCGAACGTCAGGTTCGAGAACGGGCACTGGAAGCCCACGCGCGTGGGCACGTTGATGTTGAACACAAACTCCTGCAAACACTGCCGCACCTGGTCGAAGTCCATGCGGTCGTAGCGGATGAACGGCGCGCAGAACGTATCAAACGAGCTCCAGGCTTGCGCGCCCGCGGTCTCTCCCTGCGTCGTGAACGTCGAGTTGACGACCTGCCCCAAAAACGAGCGCATGTGCTTGGCCGGCTTGGACTCCACCTTGCCCGGAACGCCGCCGAAGCCCTCGGCCAGAAGCTGACGAAGGTCCCAGCCCGCGCAGTACGGCCCGAAAAAGCCCAGGTCGTGGATGTGCACGTCGCCGCTCTCGTGCGCCTTGCAGATATCGATCGGGTAGATCTCGTAGAGCCAATATTTCTTCGTGAACGCCTCGCGCACGTAGTTGTTGAGGCCGTTCACGCTCTTTTGCATATTCGCGTTTTCGCGGATGTTCCAGTCCTTATCGTTAAGATAGTCGCCGAACATGTCGATCGTGGCGCCGATGAGCGCGTTGATCTCGCGCGTGCCGCGGCGCTTCTCGCGGTACAGGATATAAGCCTTCGCCGTCTTGGCGTGGCCGGCCTCGATAAGCACCTTCTCGACGAGGTCCTGGATGCCCTCGACGTCCGGCGTGCCGTTTGCGTATCTCTTCTCGGCCAGGCGCACGACCTCGTCCGCCAATTTGCCGGAAAGCTCCTCGTTCGTGCCGTTCACAGCCTGCGCGGCCTTCCAGATCGCGTTTTGAATCTTAATCTTGTCGAACGGCTCCGACCGGCCGTCGCGCTTGATGATCTGCGTCAGCATCTTTTTGTTCCCCCCATGATCGACATTCCCCCGAAAACGGGGGACTGATATCAGTTTAGCGCCTTCGACATATTGTGTCAATTCGCACCGGTGCATACTATATCTTGATAAAACCTGTGGATATACGGTGGACAACCGGCACGCCTGGGCGCCGGGAAAACGGAATTCCCCCGACCCGTGCGCTTTACGGCGCTTTTTACAAAAAAGATTGCTGCATAGGCGCTGCATGGCCTTTCACAAAGGCTGAATTTCTATAAATATTGTTTTTTTTGCGTTCATATTTGACGATGGGGAGCGTACAGAAACGGCTCATTTTCCACGTTTTTTGTGCGAAGCGGCAAAAAGGGCCGCCGGCGCATGCGCGCCGGCGGCCCTTTCCTGCATATCGATTTACAGCTTAAACTGCGACGCGATCATGTCGACGATCTCCGCGCCGATGCGCTTCTGCGCCTCCTCGGTCGACGCGCCGATGTGCGGCGTGCAGGACACGCGCGAATGCGAATACAGCTTCTCGTTCTTCGACGGCTCCTCGGCGAACACGTCGAGTCCCGCGCCGAACACCTTGCCGGACTCAAGCGCCTCGTAAAGCGCCTCTTCGTCCACGTTCGTGCCGCGCGACGTGTTGATGATGATCACGCCGTCCTTCATCTTCGCGATGGTCTCGCGGTTGACGAGCGGCTGGCCCGGCAGCGACGGGATGTGCAGCGAGATAAAGTCCGACTTTTCCAAAAGCTCGTCCATCTCGACATAGCGCATATGCTCGTTCTCGAGGCCGTCGACTTTGTACACGTCGTACGCGAGCACGTCCATGCCCAGCGCCTGGCAGCGGCGGCCCAGCGCCTGGCCGATCCGGCCGTAGCCGACGATGCCGGCGGTCTTGCCGCAAAGCTCGATGCCCTTGTACGCCTTCTTCTCCCACTGCCCTTCGCGCATCGTGTGGCCCGCGATTGAGATGAACCGCGCCACCGACAGCATATGCGCCAGCGCCAGTTCCGCGACCGCCTCCGAGCTTGCGCGCGGCGTGTTCTTGACCTCGATGCCGAGGCTCTCGGCGTACTCGACGTCGATGTTGTCCACGCCCACGCCGCCGCGGATGATCATCTTCAGCCGGCCGGCCTCGGCCGCCGCGTCGATCTGCTGCTTGCGCACCTTTGTCGCGCTGCGCACGACGAGCACGTCGCAGTTCTTCACTTCGCCGCACAGCGCGTCCGGGCCGCAGAAGTTGCAGCTGACCGTGCAGCCCTTCTGCTCCAGCGCCTCGATGCCGCTCTTGTCCATGCCGTCCGTTGCCAATACCTTCACCATGATGCGTTCCTCCTTCGCCCGTTCCCGTTATGCCTTGTGCTCGCGCTCGAACCTGTCGAGGAACGCGACAAGGGCTTCCACGCCTTCCTTCGGCATGGCGTTGTAGATCGACGCGCGCAGTCCGCCCACGCTCTTGTGGCCCTTGAGGTTGTCGTAGCCCGCGGCCTTCGTCGCGGCGACCACCTCGGCGTCGAGCTCCTTGGACTCCGTGACGAACGGCACGTTCATCATCGAACGGAACCGCTTCTCCACCGTGCCGGAGAACATGCGGCTATTGTCCAGGAAGTCGTAGAGGATCTTCGCCTTCTCCTCGTTGCGGCGCTGCATCTCGGTAAGGCCGCCGATCTTCTTGAGATACTTGAACACCTTGCCGCAGACGTAGATCGCCCAGCAGTTCGGCGTGTTGTACATCGAGCCGTTCTCCGCGTGCGTGTCGTAACGCATGTAGACCGGCACCTTGGGGTCGAGGTCGCCCCTGATCAAATCCTCGCGGATGATCGCGACCACCATGCCCGCGGGTCCCACGTTCTTCTGCACGCCCGCGTAGATCAGGCCGTAGTCGGACACGTTGCAGGGCCGGGACAGGAACATCGACGACTGGTCGGACACGAGCGTTTTGCCCTTCGTGTTTGGGAGCTTGTCCCAGGTCGTGCCGTGGATCGTCTCGTTCTCGCAGATATAAACATAGTCGGAATCCGCGCTGACGGCCAGGTCGGAGCAGTCGGGAACGTAGGTAAAGTTCTTATCCTCGCTCGTTGCCGCCAGGTTGATCTTCCCGTATTTTTTCGCCTCGGAATACGCCTTCTTCGACCAGGCGCCCGTCACAACGTAGTCCGCCACGCCGTTTTTCATCAGGTTCATCGGGATCATCGCAAACTGCAGCGTCGCACCGCCCTGGATAAACAGCACCTTGTAGTTTTGCGGAATGCCCATCAGCTCGCGAAGGTCCGCCTCCGCCTCGTCGACGATCTGCTCAAATACCTTGCTCCTGTGCGACATCTCCATCACGCACATGCCGCTGCCGCGGTAGTTGAGCATTTCGTCGCGCACTTCCTCGAGCACTTCCTCCGGCATTATCGCGGGGCCTGCGGAAAAATTGTAGATCCGTCCGTAATTCATGGCTGATTCTCCTAAACCCGTATTTTGGTTCATGTGCTTTGGTTTCCATTATATCCTTGTTGTTTGCCCAATTCAACAGCGCAGCATGCATTTTTCAGCAAAATATCAAAATATATTTATGCTGTAAAGAATTATTTTTAGCTTCGATGGCCCTGCAAATCCGATGCAAATCAAATACAATCGTGAAAAATCTTGCATTGTCCGTCTCAAATGATAAAATGTAGTTACGCGCGTTTGACAAACCTGTGTCGGACGCAGCTTTGCTCAAGTTGGAGGATGATTATGCAACCAACGCTTTCGGCATTCTACGGTCTATCGTTTCTCGTCGTGCTGCTGGCTTTTCTCTTCGCGTTTTATCTGTATCTCTGGGTCAAGAAGCAGCCCGCCGGCAACGAGAAAATTGAGCGCATCTCCGCGCTGATCAAGAGCGGCGCAAACGCGTTTTTGCGCCGGGAGTACCAGGTTCTGGCCAAGTTCGCAGCGATCGCCGCGCTGGTGATCCTCGTGCTGCTGCCAAGCCCCATCTGGAAGGACAACCCGCTTGAAAACGTCGTGATGGCCGTCGCCTACCTGTGCGGCACGGTCTTCTCGGCGCTTGCGGGCAAAATCGGCATCATCGTGGCCACGATCGCCAACGGCCGCTCCGCCGAAGGCGCGCGCCACGGCATCCGTCCCGCGTTCCTGACCGGTTTCCGCGGCGGCTCGGTCATGGGCCTCGCCGTCGTCGGCACGAGCCTGCTCGGCGTCGCCGCCGTGCTCGCGATCACGAAGAACACGACCGCTCTGCTCGGCTTCTCGTTCGGCGCAAGCTCACTCGCGCTGTTCGCCAAGGCCGGCGGCGGCATCTTTACGAAGACCGCCGACATCTCCGCGGACCTTGTCGGCAAGGTTGAACTCGGCATTCCCGAGGATGACCCGCGTAACCCCGCCGTCATCGCGGACAACGTCGGCGACAACGTCGGCGACGTCGCCGGCATGGGCGCGGACCTGTTCGATTCCAACGTCGCGTCGATGGCCGCCGCGCTCGTCATGGCCGCGGGCCTCGACCGCATCGGCGGCCACGCGTTCAACACGATGATGGTGTTCTGCTACGCCGCGCTCGGCCTGCTCGCGTCCATCATCGGTATCGCGACCGCGCGCATCGGCAAGGACGGCAACCCCACGCGCGCGCTCAACGCCTCGACCTATGTGACCACCGCCGTGTTTCTTGCGCTCACCGCGGGCGCGACGGCGCTGTTTTCCGGCTTCCAGTGGCGCATCTGGGCGGCTTCCGCGGTCGGCCTGCTCGTCGGCGTCATCATCGGCTTGGCGACCGACTACTTTACCGACGACTCAAAGCCCATCGTCAAGAACGTCGCCCGCGCCTCCAAGTCCGGCCCGGCGTTTACGATCCTCTCCGGCGTCTCCTACGGCCTGCTCTCGGCGCTGCCCGCGATGGTCGGCATCGCGACCTCGGCGCTTTTGGCCTATAAGATCTGCGCCCCGCTCGGCGACGGCTACGCCATGTTCGGCATCTCGATGGCCGCCGTCGGCATGCTCTCGATCGTCGGCATGATCATCTCGAACGACGCGTACGGCCCCATCGTCGACAACGCGCGCGGCCTCGTCGAGATGGGCGACCTCGGCGAAAAAGCGCTCGAGATTACCGACTCGCTCGACAGCGCCGGCAATACCGTGAAGGCCGTCACCAAGGGCTTTGCCATCGGCGCGGCGGGCCTGACCGTCATCAGCCTGCTCGGCGCATACATGAGCGAGGTCAACGACGCGGCCGTCGCCCTCGGCAAGCCGCTGCTCACGGGCTTCGACATCATGAACCCCGTCGTGTTCTTCGGCATCCTGATCGGCGCCGCGATTCCCGCCGTGTTCTCCGCCATGCTGATGCTCGGCGTCGACCGCAACGCACAGCGCATGGTCGCCGAGATCCACCGGCAGTTCCGCGAGATCGTCGGCCTTGCCGAGGGTAAGCCGGGCGTCGAGCCGGAATACGACAAGTGCATCCACATCGCCACCGACGGCGCGCTGCGCGAGCTGATCCCGGCGGGCCTTGTGGCGATCGTCTCCACGCTCGCCGTGGGCTTTATCGGCGGCGTCGACGCCATCGGCGGCTTTTTGCTCGGCAACATCGTCAGCGGCCTGCTGCTCGCGCTGTTTATGAGCAACGCCGGCGGCCTCTGGGACAACGGCAAGAAGTCCGTCGAGGCCGGCAACGAGGGCGGCAAGGGCTC
>CAZKGE010000027.1:7723-8529 GCA_964552065.1 uncultured Oscillospiraceae bacterium
AATACGCAGATCACCGTGGTCTCGCTCGTCGCTTCCCTGATGAGCACGCTGTTCCTCACCTGGTCGCTGTTCTAAGCAGTCGGTAGGGTATGCACGAGGCCCCGCGCGGTACGCCGCGCGGGGCCTCGGTTTTGTTTTGGGTGAGAGGTACGGGGGGACGAAGGAACGATGAGGGCTCCGCCCTCATACTCCCGCCAAAGGGACACGTCCCTTTGGAATCCCATTCTGATCCACGCACCCTCCTGCGGGTTCCAAGGGTCTCAGACCCTTGGCGGGTGCCTGAGGGCAGAGCCCTCAGCGTACCCTTCCGTTCCCCGTTCAGCTCAAATACTTCCTCGCAAACGGAATCTTCCGGAACGCGACCGCCGCCGCGTAGCTGAGGGCAAAAACGACGACCGCGATGACGGGCACCGAGAACAGTGCGTTGAACAGCCTGGAATTGAATCCGACCGCGATGAAAAACTCGTTGATCAGCGTGTGCACGAGGTACATGGCGAAGCTGTGCTCCGACACATTCAGAATCCGCCGCTCGCGCCGCGGCGAAAGGTGCCATTTTGACACGCGCTGCTTGAAGAACACGAACAGCGCGGCGCAGACCACGAGCTGGTTTATCGTCATAAAGCTCTCAAACCCGTAGTACGGCGCGTTCATCCGCAGTGACACGAGCGCCGAGCCGGCCACGGTCATGAGCGCGCCGAGGAGACCGGCCGCGTAGACGGCGGCCTCGAAGCGCGCGGTGATCTCGCGTTTGTACAGGTAAAAGCCGAGCACGTAGTACCCGGTGAAGCCGAGCACATAATCGCACG
>CAZKGE010000027.1:8539-14724 GCA_964552065.1 uncultured Oscillospiraceae bacterium
CAAAAAGCGGTCCGCGCCGGGGATGAGCCGCACCGTGGGCAGCAGGAACGCGAACAGCACGCTGAGCAGCAGAAAGTACCGCGTAAGCCGGTCGCCGCGTGTGACGACGCGCAAAAGCGGCGTGGCAAGATACAGCCCCGCGATCATGTACAAAAACCACAGGTGCGCCTTGGGACCGACGAAGTCGAACACGTGCGAAAAGAAAATCTGCGCCGAAAACCCCTCCGCCGCCATGCGCCAGACGGCGCGGACGACGCCGTAGAGCAGCGTCCAGAACACGAGCGAAAGGAGAATCCGCGGCAGGTTCTTTTTCATGACGGACTGGAGCGTCACGTTCCGCGCGGGGTCGAGCATAAACACGCCCGAGACCATCACGACCACGGGTACGCAGTAGCGCAGAAGCTCGTTGTACGCGTTGAGCACGAGGAAGCGGTACGTCGCGACCGGCTCATAGAACCAGAACGCGACCGCGACGTGCACGACCATCATGCTGAATATGCCGAATATCCGGAGCTGGTCCAGCCAGACAACACGCTTGGCGTCCATACGCTCGGCCTAGCGTTCCTCGCGGAAATAGTTGAGTCCGCAACTCTTAGGCTGCGCGTGCTCGCGCGACTGGCGCACGCTCGTCACGATCAGCACGAGTATCGTCACGACGTACGGCAGCATGACCAGGAACGCCTCGTACGCGCCAGGCAGCGACTTAAACTTGAAGTGCAGATACAGCCGCAGCAGCGCGCCGAACAGGAACGAGCCCCAGATGGCCTTCTTCGGGTTCCAGGTCGAGAAGATGACGAGCGCGACCGCGAGCCAGCCCTGGCCGCTGATGATGTCGTACTCCCACTTGCCGCCGACGCTCATGATGATGTACAGGCCGCCGAGGCCCACAAGCCCGCCGCCGACGCAGGCGGCAAGGTACCGGTATTTCGGCACGCTGATGCCCATCGCGTCCGCGGTGGCGGGATTCTCGCCGACCGCGCGGAGGTTGAGCCCCGTGCGCGTCCGGTTGAAGAAGAACGCCAATAAAAACGCCGCCGCGACCGCCGCCACCACGAGCGGGTTGATGCCGCTGATCAGCTTGTCCCAATAGCCCGCAAGCGAGATTTCGCTCCCCGTCGGGATGGCCAGCGCGCTGCTGAAGTCCGCGTAAATCTTCATGACGTGGTCGTTGAGCACCGCGATCGTGTTGAGCTCCTTGGCCGCGTTGTTGATTAAAGCGCCGAACATGTTGCAGATGCCGGTGCCGAATATCGTCAGCGTCAGGCCCGTCACGTTCTGGTCCGCCTTCAGCGTGACCGTCAAAAACGCGTAGATCAAAGCGCCGAGCGCGCCCGAAAGGAACGCGCAGAGGACCGTCAGCGCGATGCTGCCGGTGTAGTAGCCGCACGCAAAGCCCGCGATAGCGCCCATGTACATCATGCCCTCGACGCCGAGGTTTAAGCTGCCGGACTTCTCGGTCAGAATCTCGCCGAGCGTGCCGAACAAAAGCGGCGCGCCCGCCTTGACCGCCGCGGCGATCAGCGCCGTCAATGTAAACAATACCGGGATGTCGTTCATTGCGCGGCCTCCTTCCCCGCAGCCCTTATGCCGCGTTTCCAGTGGAGCTGATAGTTGATGAAGAACTCGCAGCCGAGCACGAAGAACAGAATGATGCCCATGATGACCATCGCGCTCGCGGACGGGATGTTCAGGCCGCCAACGCGCAGGTCGCTCGCGCTCGACACGCTCTCGCAGCCCTTCTCGAGCGCCGAGAACAGGAAGGCCACGACGAGCGAGGTCAGCGGGTTCAGCTTGCTCAGCCACGCGATCGTGATTGCCGTAAAGCCGATCGAGCCCGCGACGGACTCGTTGAGCTTGTAGTCCGCGCCCGCGATCTTGAGCATGCCCGCGATGCCGGCCAGAGCGCCCGAGATCAGCATCGTGCGGATGAACACGAGCTTGACGTTCATGCCCGCGTAGCGCGCGGTGTTGTTGCTCTCACCTACGACCGCGATCTCGTAGCCCTGCTTCGAGTAGTACAGATAGAAATATGCGAGCAGCACGAGCAGCACCGCGATAATCCAGCCCGAGTAAACGCCGAGCACGTCGGCAAGCCGCGCCGCCTTGTCGAACATCGGCGTCTGGCCGAAGCTCTTCATCTTCGGGTCCTCCCAGGGCCCGCGGCGCAGGAACTGGATGATGTACACGGAGACGTAGTTCATCATCAGCGTAAACAGCGTCTCGTTCGTGCCCCACTTGGCCTTGGCCAGAGCGGGGATCACGCCCCAGACGCCGCCCATGACAGCGCCGGCGACGAACATGACGATAATGAGCGGCGTGTGCGGAATCTTATCGGCGAAATGGTACGCAAAGTAAGCCGCGCCGACCGCGCCCATCGCGATCTGGCCGTTTGCGCCGATGTTCCAGAAGCGCATTTTAAACGCCAGGATGATGGCGAGCGCGCTGATTAAAAGCGGGATCGTGCGCTCGATCGTGATGATGAGCGCCTTGTTCGTACCGAGCGAACCCAGAAATATCTGTTTAAACACCGCAAGCGGGCTGTATCCGATAGCCGCTACCATCAGGCCGCTGACGAGCATCGCGCCGATGACGGCGAGCACGCGGATGAGCAGCGCCTTGGCAAACGGGATCGTGTCCCGCTTGCTGACGCGGATTCTGGATTCGCGAAGGATGGCCCCCTTCATGCGCGCTTCACCTCCCTGCCGTCCGTTTTATCGGGCACATGCATCATTAATAGCCCGATGTCCTCCTTGCGGACCTTGCGGGGATCGACGACGCCCGAAAGCTCGCCACCGCACAGCACCGCGATGCGGTCCGAAATCTCCATCAGCACGTCGAGGTCCTCGCCCACAAACACCACGGCCGCGCCGCGCTTCTTCTGCTCGTTGAGCAGGTCGTAGATCTTGTACGAGGAGTTGATGTCCAGCCCGCGCACCGGGTACGACACCATCAGAAGCTTCGGGCTGCACTGGATCTCGCGGCCGAGCAGCACCTTCTGCACGTTGCCGCCGGAGAGCCGGCGCACCGGCGTGGACGTGCCTGGCGTGACGATCTCGAGGTCTTGTATCATCTTGTCGCAGAGCCGCTTAGGCGTCTTGCGGTCCGCGAGCGGGCCGGGCGCGTTCTTATAGCTTCTCAGCATCACGTTGTCCACCATGTCCATCGAGGCAACAAGCCCCATGCCGAGCCTATCTTCCGGCACGAACGCGAGCGAGATGCCCTTCTCGAATATCTCGTCGGGCTTGAGGTTTGAAACGTCCTCCATGCGGCTGCCGTCAAAAAACAGCACCTTGCCGGACTTGATCGGGTACAGGCCCGCGACCGCCTCGCACAGCTCCTTCTGGCCGCTGCCGGCGACGCCCGCGATGCCGAGGATCTCGCCGCTGTTGGCCGAGAGCGACACGCCTTTGAGCAGCTCGACGCCGTCCGCGCTCCGGCAGGTCAGCTCCTCGAGCCGCAGCGCCTCCTTGGGGTTTACGGGCTCGGGCCGCTCGATCTCGAGCTTGATGCTGCGGCCGACCATGCCGTCCGTCAGCGACTGGACCGACGCGGACGCCGTCTCGATCGTGTCGATGTACTCGCCCTTGCGCAGGATCGTCACGCGGTCGGAGATGGCGAGCACCTCGTTGAGCTTGTGCGTGATGATGATGATCGCCTTGCCGTCGCGCTTCATGGCGCGAAGCACGCTGAACAGCTTGTCCGTCTCCTGCGGCGTGAGCACCGCCGTCGGCTCGTCGAGCACGAGGATATTCGCGCCGCGGAACAGCACCTTGACGATTTCCACGGTCTGCTTCTCGGACACGGACATGTTGTAAATTTTCTTATTCGGATCGATGTCGAAGCCGTACCGCGCGCTGATGGCGCGAATCTCGTCGGAAAGCTTCTTTCGATTGATCGTGACCTCCCCGGGGAGGCCGAGCACGATGTTGTCCGCGGCCGTCAGTACGTCCACGAGCTTGAAATGCTGGTGGATCATGCCGATGCCGAGGTTGAACGCGTCCTTGGGCGAATGGATGTTCACCTTCCGGCCGTCCACAAAAATCTCGCCCTCGTCCGGCTTGTAGATGCCGGAGAGGATGTTCATGAGCGTGGTTTTGCCGCTGCCGTTCTCGCCGAGCAGCGCAAGGATCTCCCCCCACTTCAGATCGAGGCATACATGGTCGTTCGCCACGACGGGTCCGAAGGTCTTCGTGCAGTTGACCATCTGAATCGCCAGCGCTTTATGCTCTTCCATCCCTGTCCACCTGCCTGTTCGGTTTATCAAAAGCGGGGCGGCCCAACGGGCCGCCCCGCATGGTCAAATGCCTGCGGTTATCGGCTTCTTAGGAGACGGTGATGCCCTTGACGAGCCACGCCTCGCTGTCCATGCCGGAGTAGATGAAGTCGTCGGTGAACGTGGAGCCCGGAACCTGCTCGCCGCTGGCCAGCGTCACGCCGTCCTGGAACACGTCCCAGGTTTTATCGAGGAACTTCTGCTTCACTTCGTCGACCTTGGCCTGCGTGCCTTCCGCACAGTTGGCTGTCAGCGGCGAGAGGTCGCAGGTGCCGTCGATCATGTCGCCGTAGGTCAGCTTGCCCTCGAAGGTGCCGTCGATGACGCTCTGGGCGATCTTGGTCATGACGCCGCCCCAGTTCCAGATGGGCGCGCAGAGGTGCGCGTTCGGCGCGGCCTCGGTCATGTCGGCGTTGTAGCCGCAGCCCCAGGCGCCGCGCGCTTCGGCGGCGACCTGCGGACCGGTGGTGTCGACGTGCTGCGCGATGATGTCGCAGCCCATGTCGAGCAGCGCGTTGGCGGCGGCCGTCTCGGTGGTCGGGTCATACCAGCTGTTCGTGTACTTGACGAAGACCTGCGCGTCCGGGCAGACGCTCTGGACGCCCAGCGTGAACGCGTTGAGGCCCTGGTTGACTTCGGCGTTCGAGAACGCGCCGACGTAGCCGATCTTCTTGGACTGGGTCTTCAGGCCCGCGGCGATGCCGGCCAGGTAGCGCGGCTGATAGATGCGGCCGAAGTAGTTGCACATGTTGGTGCCGTTGTTGATCGGGCCCGTCGCATGCGCGAAGAAGATGTCCGGATGCGCTTCCGCGGCTTCCGCCATGTACGTGCCAAAGCCGAAGCTGTTGGCAAAGATCAGCTGGCAACCGGCCTCGATCAGCTCGTTGATGGCGTCGGCGCAGGCGCTGTCCTCCGGAATGTTCTCCTTCATGATGATCTGGTCGTCGCTCAGGCCGAGATTCGCCTTGGTGACTTCGAGGCCATGGGCATGCGCATAGTTATAACCCATGTCGCTCGAGTCGCCGATCAGAATGATGCCGATCTTGAGATCTTCCTTCGCGATACCGGCCGCTGCGGGCGCTGCGGGCGCTTCGGTCGCTGCTGCCGCGGGCGCTTCGGTCGCTTCTGCGGCGGGTGCTGCGGGCTCTGCGGGCGTGGGCGCCGCGGTGCAGGCCGTCAAGCCAATCACCATGGCCAGACAAATAGCGAGCGCAAGAAGTTTCTTCATAATGATGTCTTTCCTCCTGATGTTTTCTTTATTGCATCGCCGAAAAAAATCGGCGTCACAACCGGAGTTATAGAATTCCGGAGCTTTCCAAAGCTTTCAGCGTCGGCTCGCAGAGCTTCGGCTTGCCCGCGGCGCGCAGCGCGTTTTTAACGTCCTTTAAGCCGCTGCCGGTGTTGATCACGGTCACGGTCTCGTCGGGCTTGATCACGCCGCGGCGCACCGTTTCAAAGACGCCCGCCGCCGCGGTGACGCCGGCCGGCTCGCCGAACACGCCCTCCGAGCGGCCGAGCACGCGCATGGCGGCGAGGATCTCGTCGTCGGACACGGCGATCCACGCGCCGCCGCTCTCCCGCACCGCGCGCAGCGCCTTTGCCGGGTTTCTCGGCACGCCGACCGCGATGCTGTCCGCGATCGTGTTCTCCTCGGCCGGAAGCAAGTCCCGCCCCTCGCGCGCGGCGTCCACGAACGGGCAGCAGCCCGTGGACTGCACGCCCAGTATCTTCGGGACACGCTCGATCATGCCGAGCTGCAACAGGTCGTAAAAGCCGTTGTACACGCCGCCGATCGTGCAGCCGTCGCCCACCGAGCACGCGACCCAGTCGGTCGGCTCGAACGCAAGCTGCTCCGCAATCTCGAGCGACACGGTCTTCTTGCCCTCGATCATGACGGGATTGATGCCCGCGT